>WTAG01000432.1 GCA_013139755.1 Methylomarinum sp.
ATGGTTTTTTCATTTTTGATGATTATGGAAGTATTACTCATAACCCAACTTTAAAATTAAACTTTTTCAACCTGGATAATTTAATAGAAATAGCCTCGTCTGGAACGAGTGGTCCTTTTAAAAGACCAATCAGTGTCCTTAGTTTTGCCAGCAACATCTTTTTTACAGGACTAGAGCCCCTCCCTTTTAAACTTACCAATCTAGTCATTCATCTTTGTAATGGCCTACTGATATATCTCATCAGTAAAACGCTTATTACAGTTATCAACCCTAAGATCAATTCATATTTTTTTGCACTACTTACTTGTACTTTTTTCTTAATACACCCCATAATCCTCAGCAGTGTTTTATACATCGTGCAACGCATGACGAGTCTTTCCGCGCTTTTCAGCTTACTCGGTATACTATTTTATATAAAAGGACGTTTATCTCCTCCTACCAATAAAAGTTACACTCTAATCTTTTTATCTCTATTTATTTGCACGCCATTAACCGTACTTAGTAAAGAAAATGGTTTATTACTGCCGTATTTCCTACTCCTTATTGAGTTTGTTTTTTTCCGCTTTAATAGCCCTAACAAAAAACTATCAGTAACATTACGCTACGGCTCAATGTTACTCATTGCTATCCCTGTTCTTATCGCCAGCTATAATTACAGCCACATTATCAATTGGGTTGTCGGTGGGTACAGCACCAGAGATTTCACTCTGACTGAACGCTTATTAACAGAATCAAGAGTTGTTTGTTTTTATCTCCGTTTAATATTTTTACCCAATATCAACTTAATGGGAATTTTTCATGATGATATTGCTTTATCATCATCCCTCTTTAGCCCTGCTAACACATTATTTTCTTGTCTGTTTATTTTGGGGTTATTAATATCGGCTATCGCTTTAATACGAAAAGCACCTATTTTTTCCTTTGGTATTTTATTTTTCTTTTTAGGCCACAGCATAGAGTCTAGTTTTTTAAGCCTGGAAATAACACACGAACACAGAAATTACCTTCCTCTATTTGGCTTAGTTTTTATGTTCTGCTATTACCTAACCATACTGTTAGAGACAATCCCTAAAAACTACAAATATATAATTATTTCCACGCTAATTATTTTTTTATCTGGAAACACAGTCCTCAGAGCCTCCCAATGGGGCAATCAATTACTACTATCATTAACAGAAGTAAAAAACCATCCAAATTCTTATCGCGCTAACCATGAGT
This sequence comes from Methylomarinum sp., assembly GCA_013139755.1. The sequence goes on from WTAG01000432.1 coordinate 1,219, forward strand.
TATCTCGTGTTTATCAGATATTAGCCAACCACAAGACCACCAATAGTCATCAATATGAGAAACAATCGTTAACATATGCAACTAAAGCCTATAAACTCAAACCAAACAAACCAGGTGCCTTACTTAATTTAATACATCATTCTTATCTAAGCCACCAGCCTGTCAGTAATGATCTTTACATTCAATTGTATAAACTACTAAAAAACCGAGCGATAACAAATAAGGTTACCTACACAGTTTCGTCATTTGTTGATTGTACAATTAGCAAAAAATGTCACCCTTCAAGCGAACAGATCAATACACTACTGAATACAGTACTTAACGCCTCCTTGATCAACAAAGATAACAAAGCAAAAACAATTATCAATTTGGCAAAACTAGCTGCCACAGAAAATAACCACAGACTATCTATTGCTTATTTAATAAGAGCAACTGAAATATCAAATAGATTTGAAACTCATTACCTGTTAACCACAACATTAATAGACTTCAAGTTTTTTGATAAAGCACTCAAGCAAATAATGTTTATGAAAACACAAAATTATAATTCGGCAAACTTTAAGCGTTTGACTATACTTAAGCAAAAATTAAAACTTACACATACAAATAAATAGTGAAGCAAAAACAAACACTCAGCATTGTTCTACCTGCCAAAAATGAAGCATTAAATATTGGATCTGTTTTACAAAGCCTTAAAAAACTTCACCCAGAAGCTGAAATTATTGTTGTTAATGACGGCTCTACCGATAATACAGCAGAGATTGCGACCAATCATGGAGCAAAAGTCCTAAGTCATCCTTATAGCCAGGGGAATGGTGCCTCGATTAAAACTGGCGCACGTAATGCTACAGGTGAGGTAATTGTTTTTATGGATGCCGATGGTCAGCACAAACCGGAGGATATTCCGTTACTATTGAATAAATTAGAGGAAGGTTATGACATGGTTGTAGGTGCCAGACATAACGACACACAAGCCTCTTTTGTTCGTAAAATAGGTAATGGTTTTTACAACCGATTTGCCAGCTTGATGACAGGTCATAAAATTGAGGATTTAACCTCTGGCTTTCGAGCAGTAAGAACCAACAAATTTCATAAATTCCTTTATTTATTACCCAATGGTTTTTCTTACCCAACCACCAGCACCATGGCATTCTTTCGCTCAGGTTTTCCAGTTGCTTATGTTCCCATTCATGCTGGAAAGCGCGAGGGAAGTAGCCATATAAAAATACTTAAAGATGGCACACGTTTTTTTATTATTATTCTTAAAATAGGTGCTCTCTTTTCTCCTATGCGTTTATTTTTACCCATCAGTTTAGGCTTATTCTTTTCTGGGTTGGGTTTATATGGATACACTTATACAGTTGAACATCGTTTTACAAACATGAGTGCTTTATTATTAAGCACCTCCATCATAACTTTTCTAATGGGTATTATTTCAGAACAAATTTCATCATTGCATTACAAACAAACTGATGATCATACTGTTTAATACCCAAGAAAGCTAAAAACAGTTTTTTGTTTATAACACCTTTTGTAAAACATATTTTTTTCATACAAACGTAAATACTCCATGATTGAAAATTATTTCCAAACGTTATACCAAAGAACAATGCGGGAAGCATATAATTTAGCATCAGATGAAATTATTAAATCACTTCAAGATGGAGGTGAATGCCTAGACTGTGGTGCTAACACAGGAGGCTGGTTTGACAATCTATCAAATGAAATAACACTATCAAAGAAGCAATATTACGGGATTGAATGGAACCAAGACTGCGTATTATCTGCACAAAAAAAAGACATTAATATTACTCAAGGCAATTTGAATCAAAATCTGCCATATATAGATAATAAATTTACCTGTATTTTTGCACTATCTGTTCTAGAACATTTATTAAATGGCTGCTTATTTTTAAAAGAAAGCCATAGATGCTTAAAACCTGGTGGAAAGCTCATTATATTAACACCCAACATAAGTACATTTTTTACTGCTGCACTTATCTTAGCAGGTAAAATGCCTTCAAGCGGACCTCATCCAGATTCCAATGTACTTTTGAAAGAGGAAGAGTTATTTAAAGTCAGTTCACAGCATATAATATCAGATGCTGAATCAGACAATCCGGTTCATAGACACCTGATTGTTTTTAGCTATTTAGTTTTAAAAAAATATTTAAACCTCATTGGTTTCAGTAAAGTCACAGGGCATGGATTTGGCTTATATCCATTTCCAAATTTTTTACAACCTATCCTAGAAAAAATTGATCCAATCCATTGCCATCAAATGGTTTTTATTGCTGAAAAGTAATCCTTACTAGCCTGATATTATGCAAATAAAACCCGAGAGCACTACATGCCAGTTAAAAATATTATGGTTAACTTCAAGTTACCCTCGATTTAAAACTGATAGTGCCTCTATCTTTTTACAGAATTTAGCGAATAATATTTCCGCTAAAAAACATGAAATTCACATTCTGTCGCCTGACCATATAAATATCGACTCTACATTTCACGAACCCTTCATAACAAAACACAACTTTCAATATTTCTTCCCAAGACGCTTACAAAAACTGGCTTATGGATCTGGAATTCTGCCTAACTTAAAGAATAACAAATGGTTATATTTACAAGCACCTTTTTTTATAATTGCCCTATTTTTTTCTACCTGGCGACTTATACGACAAATAAATCCTGCAATCATCCATGCTCACTGGATTTTTCCACAAGGGTTTGTCGCTGTTATTTTAGGAAAAGCTTTCAACATTCCTGTAATAACAACAGCACATGGTGGTGATGCATTTTCACTTAAAAACTCTATTCTAGAAAAAATCAAACGATGGACTATCCAAAACTGTACAGCTTGGAGCAGCAATACAAATGCTACAGCCAATGCCTTTGGCAATAAGATACCTCTTCCCAATATCATCCCTATGGGCATTGATTTTAAAAAGTTTAGCTCAGGAAACTCTGAGTTTCTTCGATCAAACATCGCTCAAAACACCTTGATTTTATTATTTGTAGGTCGTCTGGTCGAAAAAAAAGGTGTTAGTGATCTTCTCACTGCTTATTCATTATTTTCAGATGATCAAAAAAACAAAACGCTACTATGGATTGTTGGAGATGGAAGCGAAAGAAAGACACTAGAAGAACAAGCCCAATCTTTAAAGATAAAAAATAATGTTACTTTTTGGGGCAAACTTCCAAATGAACAGTTACCTAATTATTATGCAGCGGCCGATATTTTTATTGCTCCCTCAATAACAGATTCATCAGGTGACACAGAAGGCCAAGGCGTCATGTTATTAGAATCAATGGCAAGCGGCACAGCAATAGTAAGTACGAATACAGGTGGTATAAGTGAAGTGATAGATGATCATATAACGGGGCTATTACCCCCCCCAAAACATCCGCTTGAACTAAAATCTGCAATCTTTAAACTAATAGAAAATACGAAACTTAGGCAAAATATAGCTAAAAAAGGACAGCTCGCAGCACAAGCTTATGATTGGTCAACTATCAGC
>WTAG01000346.1 GCA_013139755.1 Methylomarinum sp.
AGAATTACCCCGATATTAGCAGGATTATAAATGGTAGCAGATAACCCCAACTTACCCATACCACCAAGAAAAGAAAGTCAAAATAATCAAACTGTAAAAAATGGCTTCGCAGGTAGGTTTGAATACGACTTTGATACACGTAGTCTAGTTCTTATACCTGACGAAGAAAGAATGGCTGGATTTGGTGCTTTAACGTTTAAGAAAGATAAAAATGAGGATAGCCTGGTAGGTGAGCAATACTTACCCAATGAATGCGCCTTATTTTTTGACGATGATGGCGCTGGAAGAGCAAAACTAACGCTAATTAGCTGTGATCCTCAAAAAACCACCGACGTAGATATTTGACATGCCAACTCTTTTACTTGTCCTTGGTGGTTTTGGCATGGAAATACGATGGTTATCATATAGGCTTGAAAGGGCTGCAAGTAATGCCTCTTTATCCATAGGCAGATCATGCAGGAGTTCGCCTTGGTCTGCAGGTTTATCTATATTTATTTCTCGTATTTTATTTAACACCATTTCTTCCAGGTTGGTTTCTGTCATGATTGTTTTTCCTCCAAAATTATAGGTAAAAAAATGAAACTTAAAATAACCACCCAAGACGATGGCTTAACAGTCCGTGTGACTGATGAAAACGGCAACCAAGTTGAGAATGTGAAAAAAATCAGCATCCAACCCTTTGTCCCAGGGCAAGATTTTATAGTAGCCAATATAGAATGTTGTGTGGAGCTAGATGTTGAGTGTTATCAATGTCCATAAAGGGGGGTTAACCATTATTACCATTGCTGACTTGTAACTATGCCATTTTCAAAATAGACATAATGACCATTGCGATAAACCCATTGCTGAGTATTCTTTGATCCATTTGAATACTGCCCTTTGTTTGTTGATTTTGGCTTTCCAAGTTTTCGTATAACTTGCTTTTCTGTCATACCTGGAATAACGCCTGTTTCTCTTTTAATGCTGGCTAACTGTTTATTCTTTCTAGTTTGTTCCACAGCAGTCCTTGCTTCATTAGCCATAGCCTGCATTCTACGTGTGTAATATTCATGTGTTTTATGTACTTTTTGATAATGCTTTGCCATCGCCCTATCATTTTTTTTACGCATAGACCTTTCAGCTTCCGTAATAATAGGTTGTTTATCCCTTACATCAATTTGACCACCCTGGCTTTCTTCAGGACAAGGGCTCATCTGGTAGCTGGTATTTCCATTAATCTCGCATTTATATGTTTTTGCTGTTGCAACAGATGATAGACAGCAAACGATCAAAACTAACCACTTCATACTCACTCCTACAAACTGAACATCAAAAAGCATTGTTTACACCCTTTAAAACCCCTTCAAAAACGATTTTAAAGCCTGATTATAGATTTTTTATACATTGTTACAGCTGGCAACAGTAAAGCGCTAAGAATCGCACCAGCTGTATTTTGTTGGGCTTGGTACAAAGGCAGCATGTTTTAACAGTTCGTACGATTACGCTATCGCTAATCGTACCTACTTAACTAACGTACAGCTAATGTAACAACACCATAATCTGCATAGGTTGTTGAGCTGTCAATATAAAGCCCGTCTTTCTCTATCGTTACTGTTAGATCCAGGTAATCTGATTGTTTTTGAAACGATACCGAAACCGCACTACCTGTCACGTTAAATTCATTGGGTATGTAACCATCTACGGTCTTAGATTTACTACCCTGAAACGTAGTAACAAAATAACTCCCGCTGTAAGGCTCCCCCTCGGTACCGGATATTTTTATTGTGTATGCCTGGGAGGAGGCCTGGGTTGCCTGGTAATTATCCAGCGCAACGTTGGTAGATGATCCTACAATCATAGCTACGACCAATCCAGCCACCAAATAAAGTAAGTTGGTACCAGGCTCACCTGTTTCCGCCTTAAACTTGCCTCGATAAAATAGGTAAGCAGGGAATCCGACAATCCATAGCAGTAGAACAGCAAAAAACCAACCTACTGGGTTCATATTACCTAAGCCTGAAACCAGCCCTTTTTTTACCCCGATTGATTTGGCGTCAAAAAACACCCAGATTGCTGAAACAACTATAATAAAAAACCACATAATAACTCCTTTTTTATCGTTCCCATTAACTAAAACTTACAAGTAAAAAATAGTTAATATAATCAAATTACAACATTTCACCCTGATTATCATTCTTGGTAATAAAATCCTCTTGGTGCATAGATTTTGAAACCGCATACACCGATTTAACCAGCTCCTTTACCTGGCCTTCAGTAGGGCAATACTGATAGACATACTGACACAGCTCTTTAGTGCCCTGTCGACCAAGGCTAATGCCTAACTCATCCTCTGCATCAAGCACACGACGAACCACGGCCATTCCTTTTTGTTCGGGCGGTAAGCACTCCAGCTCAAGATCAGCGCGTCGCTGACCACTGATAACGTAGCCAAAATCAAAATCTATTTCAGCACTCTTGTCTAGTGACTCTAAATATTTTATATCTGGTGTCCTGTCGCCAGATTCGTAATGCTGTTGTGCTCTTAGGCCAACACCTCCAAGAGCTGCCATCCTTTTCTGCGTTAACTTTAAACGCTTTCGCTCCTCCTTGATTCTTAAAAAAACCGTACTATTGCTCATAATTTATTTACTTTACGCCATATAGGCGTATTATCTACATAAGCTTTTTAAGTTTTGAACAACAAAACAAAACAAAAAAGGCTTGTTTACTTTAAAAAAAGAGCAGTGATTTACTTTCGACCGTCAATCACCGCTCTTACCCATACTAACTATTACAGGACATTCTATTATGCCTACTTCTACTCAAAAAGCCAAAAAAGGGATGGATCAACATGACATTCTTGCTTGCATTAAAAAGAAAAAAAGCTCCTACGCAAAAATAGCTATAGCGCTTGATGTCCATCAGACCAGCGTACGCAGTGTGGCTATTGGAAAAGGCGAGAGTCATCGTATTGCCACCCATATTGCCAAACTGATCGGCAAACCCATCGATGATATTTGGCCAGGCCGCTATAACTACCAACCCCGTGACTCTTATAAAGACCGTTGTGAGAATGCCCGGGCAGTGGCATGATCACCAGCCAGGAAAAGGACAAGCCACAGCAAATGGCCAGCCAATCTGTCGGTCCATCAGCGCATAAAGAGCGGTTACACAGACAGCCCCCCGCGCACCTTTGCGAGAATAACCCTCTCGATCCCTTTGAGTATCCGTGTCTTGAAACGGGTGATGGGTTACGTGAGCGAGTTGTGAATACCATATGGTGCCGTAAATCATTAACAGACGATCCTCATGGCTTAGATCCTTTAAATATTTATCTTGCTTACGGGGCGTTAAACAAAACCATGTCTCAATTTGTTTATGCGCTGCAAAAAACCAACGTAACCAGTTTTTATAGCCTTTGTTTTTTAATAGCTCGGCTAGCGCGTCTATCTCTGCGTCTGATAACCGCTGTATTAATGCTTGGCTTATATCATCTTCGTGCAAGCTGTATTTTAGGAATGTCATGGTTAAGCCTCCAATGGGCGTTGTTAAAACACGGTTCCAGTATAGGAAAAATTGAGGGCTAAGTTAATGGTTAAGATTAAACAAAAAACTACCAGCATTCAGGGTGATATTTTCCAGCAACTGGCTGAACACGATGCGATTGAAGCGGCGGATGCCTTTGACTTGGATATTGGCCCTGAACTGTCAGGCGCTGTTAATCAAGCGATTCGCCAGGGCAAGAAGCAAGGATTATCCCGTGACCGTATTGTTGAACGGATGAACCTATGTCTACCTGATTTAGAAAAAGAAATCACCTTGCGTCAACTCAATGCTTGGACGGCACAAAGCAAGGAGTTTCATGAATTTCCTGCACGGTTTTTACCTGCCTTTTGTTGGGCAACGGGATCTATCTTGCCCATTTTGGCGATTGCTAATGCGATTAATCATGATTTGGTGGACGGACGGGAGCACAAAGCAATGGAATTAGGAAATACGTTAGTAGAAAGTGCGCGGCTTAAGCGTAAAGAGAAGGCGCTTAAAGAGTTATTAGGAGGTGATTTGTGAAGAATACGGTACAGCTAAGTGCTATAGAGATTGAGCAGGTTATCAAGCTGTTGGACAAGGCAAGGTTTTTTATTATTTTTATAGATACCTGGATGAAACTTTGTGGCGAACCCAAGAGTAAAGACATTACTAACGACCCTGGAGCGGTGTCACTGCATGATGAAATGTATTTGTTAGCCAATCAATTGTATAGCTTAACGTTATTCGGTAAGCCGAATAAACGGGCTGAAGATGCAGCGCGGGTTGAGGCTAACTTAAAATTAAAAAAGGCAGAGTGTAGAGATGACTAAAAAGGGATTATCTATTCAGGAACCAGTCGCCGATAAGCATGAGGAAGCTAAAGCGATTGTTGAACGCTTAATTAGTACAGGTAAGCAGATTGATATTGATTTGCCTGAAACGCTTGAAGATCAGAAAAAATGGGCACTAGAAAAATATGACGAGCATTTAAAGTCTGGTTTACAACTGGGTTATGCATTACTGGTTATTAAAAAACAAATAGAGACTGGTGAGTTTACAGGTTGGTTAGAAGCTAACAATATAAAACCAAGAACAGCCCAGAATTATATGAAGACAGCAAATTTTATTGCTGAATTAGATTCAAATACGCAACGCGTTGCGCTTTTGGCAAACGAAACTCTGGACCCAGACCAGGAAGAAGAAAAAGAAATAGATGCCATTCTAGCTAAGGTCATTGAATTACCACTCCGCAAGCAAATTGAGCTGACCAAAGAAACCCCTGAACGCATCCGAGCCTATTTTGAAGAGGGCTTATTTGATGAGGTAGAGAAAATGAAACCAGAAAAAATTCGCGCTATTATTCGTCAGCAAAAAACCATTGAGTCCATGCTTGAGCGTAATCAGCGCGATGGCGATCAGATTAAGCAATTGCATGACGAGAACCAACAATTAAAAAAGACTCAAAAAGAACGCATTCAGTTTGATGAAATGCGTAAGCAGCTATTTGCGGATATGGAAATGGCACAGGGCATTATTGATCGGGCCAGAAAAACATTTGAGGTAGCAAAAAACTATCAGCAAGAGGTAGAAACAGAAGCCGTCACTGCTGTTATTCACCCGTTATTGCATATGCTAGGTGTATTGCATGGTGGGTCTTTGTTGGTCTCTGATGATTGTTATCAGCGCTGGGGTATTGATCCTTCTATTCCTAGCATGCCGCCATTACCCAACACATTGACCCATGAAGAAAAATGGAAAGCAGAAGAAACAGCACGCCGACAGGTGGGGGTGACTGCGGCTTATTTACCTAAGAAGGCAAAATAATGGCCAATCCTGCCTTTAAAACATCAGTCATCGCAGTTAAAGACGGCAATGGTTTGCCCGTTCAGATAGTTGCTGATCCGTTAACCGCTAAAGACCGAGCACATCAGTCTGCCTATAAAACCGTCTGTCAGTTTGTTTTAGAAATGGAAGGAAAGAGTCAATCAATAAAAATAAACCACTTTTGTCAGGCTTTTGAAGCGAATCAAATACCTGGCGAAATAACTAACTCTTTATTAGTTTTAAGAGGTAAAAAAATTCATTTATGTCCTAATCCAGCCACGGTTTACCGTTGGTTTGAGAAGTTAAAAAAATTCAACAACGGCAACCCCAAAGCCTTAACCAAAGGCTATAAAGGCCGTCAACGTAAACTATACGGCTGGGAACATAAGGCGATTGAGTTGTTCAATCTTCCCAGTACACCTGGTTATGCCGATTTGGCCTATTGGTTGCGTACTGATCATGGGTTTGAATGTGCAACAAAAAGCCGAGTGACGCGTTATTTAAAAACCATGCCTGAGACTTTAGGTCAAAAGTCTCCTCAACGGATGGGAAAAACCTTTTATCAACATAATTTAAAGCCACACAAAATACGGGATAACGAGGTGTTGCCTGTTGGGTATGGCTATGAAGGCGATGGCCATACCGTTGATGCGTATGTGGCTCATCCTTCTACTGGTAATTTATATCGACCTGAATTAACGGTGTGGATTGATGTGCGTAGCCGCATGATTACAGGCTGGTACTTGTCTGATTCTGAGTCAGCGATTAGCACTTTGTTTGCTATCTCACATGCCTTGTTAAGTCATGACCATGTACCGGCTGTTTTATTTTTGGATAACGGCTCTGGTTTTAAAGCACGGATGATGAATGACGAGGTGTTTGGGTTTTTCACCCGTATGTCGATCACACCTAATTGGGCGTTACCTGGTAACTCAAAAGGCAAAGGTTTGGTTGAGGGTTTTTTTAAGATTTACCGTAATCGTTTAGATAAAAAGTATCAGACTTATTGTGGTGACGATATGGCACCTGAGATTAACCGCCGCTTACCTGAAATGGTTAAACGGGGATTAAGAACGCTACCCACCTTTGCTGACTATAAAGCGGATATCGCTAAGTTTATTGAAGACTATAACGATGAGCCTAAGCCTGTTTTAAAAGGTAAAAGCCCTCGCGAAATATGGGAGGCAGGTTTAAATCGGGTTCAAATTCATATTAAAGCCGATGCGTTGATCCAGCCTCGCGTTTTACGCACCGTTCGTAAATGGCGACTTCAGTTGCATAACAGAACATACCAGGCAGCAGAGCTGGCGCAATATAACGGACGTGAAATGTTGGTGGAATATAGCTTACATCAGGATGATGAAGTGCGCGTTCTGGATGATGAGGAACGCCTGGTCTGTATTGCTCAGTTGGTTGGTAAGGTGGCTCGATTGCCTGAGTCTCGTATCCAAGAAGCTGAACAAAAAAGGCTCAAGGGTCAGGTTAAGCGTTTGGAAGCTCATGCACATGAAAAGCGTTTACGCTCTGCGCCTGTCTTAAGCCACGAAGACAGTATTGAAGCACTTAATGACACATTGGGCTTTGATCATCCGCCCGTATTGGAAGTTGAAGATTTTAACCCTCTGGATTGCCTGGATTTAGGCGATTCAAAAGACGAAGGTGACGATGATTTGGACATCAACGACACCTTCAATTTGTAACCTCTTATCACTTAAGTTTTGACGAACCGTGATGAGATCAATTTGGAGTATATCTTATGAATAAAGAAAAAGTAAGCCCTAATAAATCGGCTTATACCCCCGAAGACCATGACAAGATCAAGCGAATAACTGATTGGTTAAGCGCCGATGATTCACGTACAGCGGCCGAATTATCACGATTGTCAGCGATAAAGGAGGGGACTCGCAGTTCTATTTTAAATGCTAGTTATATCAGTAGCCCAACTAAATTTTTAGACCGTATGTTGGGTGCTATAGAGCGACAAGAAGAGCGTGACCGCTCGGGTAAAGCGGATATTCCTTTTACTCAAACCAGCGTTGCCCTGGCTATGCGTGCGGTTTGTGGGCGTGCACATAATGATAAAGATTTTGGTATTTTTTTGGGCCGTGTTGGTACAGGAAAAACCACCGCTCTGCGTGAGTATACAAACAATACACCGACTGCAGTGTTAATTGAAGCTTTTGAGGGGATTGATCATTCTACTTTTATGGATGAACTGATTGATGCAACGGGGGTGACTGTTTCCAGGGGTACTGCGGCTAGCAAAATGGCTAAATTAATTAACGCGCTGCGAGCAACCGATAAAGTGATTTTAGTGGATGAGGCCAACTGGTTGCCTAAGCGTTCCTTTGGTGCTTTAAGACGTATTTCTGATGTGGCGGAAGTGGGCGTTGTTCTGGTGGGTACGCCTGATCTATTACCGATGGTACAAGATCCTAATGGCCGCTTTGGGCAGATATCTAGCCGGATTGGTTTTTGGCCTGCGGTGGTGCAAACCATTACTGAGAAAGATTGCCAGGCATTGGTGAATAGCTATTTCTCAGACCCGGTTGATGAAGCGACTTTAAAGGCGTTTTGGAGTTGTTGTGAAGGGTCTGCGCGTACCTTGCGGAATTTACTGCGTAATACCTATCGGAGTGCTAGTAAGAATAAAACTGAGGTTAGTGCCAGTTTGGTTAAACGTATTAATACGCAAACCATGGCGGGTCGGGGTGGTTTTGTAGCGGGGAGAGTGTGATGAGTTCTATTGTAAATTCTAAACAAGCTTGTGAAATTTTAGGTTGTAATTGTAAAAGCCAGGTGGCATTTAGGTTACTAAAAAATCGGGCTGATTTTCCGCTACAAGTAAATCAGGGTGTTGTTCGAGGCAGGTTATGGAAAAGGGCTGATATTGTTAGCTTTAAAGATCATTTAAAAACGGGGGCAATAGACCCTCTTATTCCTGCGATTAATCATCATTTCTTAACGGGCAAGTTTGATACTAAAAATCGCAAGTTACAAGCGATGAGCCAACGGGTTTTAGCCAGGCTAAATAAGCACAAAACAATAAGTGTTCGGGTTAATGGAGAGCGAGTATGAGGATATTAAGTGATGAGAAGCTCAATTACTGGGCAGTTATTTACCAACAATTAGACCGTCAATACGATTTGTTTTTTAAACATCCTGATATGAGTTTTGAGCAGTTTTTAGATAATCCAAAAACCAATGAACGCTGGATTAAGGTGTATATGGCCAACCCTATGTTATTTGTTAATCGTTACCAAGGGGCGGTGGTTTTGCTTTCTGTATTTTTAGAGAACGGGCCGCAATTCATCCTGGCTGGTTTATTAGCAAGAGAACAGTCAAATCAGGATGAGTCACTTGAATACTTACCGCCTCTGCAAAAACAGGTGTTGTGTACGCTGAAATTTGCACAAACCGATACCCAATATCTACAAGATTGCTATGAAAATTATTACTGGAAACGCAGAGGGCAAGATTTGGAGATACATGGAGATCAGCTTACTCAGCCTATTCATCATCGTGCAGTGCCTAAAAAATATAAAACGGGGGGTCTTCATCATGCTTGAGGTGGTCAGGACTATTATCGTTGTGTTGTTTATTGGTTTGGGCTGTTTGTTTCCCCTGTTGTTTTGCATGTCGGCTTATGCAATGCGTGAGGATAAGGACTCTGATGGCCAGTAGCTTTAATTTAATTGTCTGCCCATCTTGTGACCAGGTGTTTAATCTGGAGCAAGCGTGGGAAGACGTGGCGGGTCGGCAGTTTATCGAGTTAATGACCTCTTTGCCATCCAATATTGTCAGACCCTTTTACAGTTATTTAAAGCTGTTTAAGCCTGAAAAGCAGGTGCTGCGCTGGACTAAGGTGCTGAAGCTAACTCAGGAGCTTGCACCGATGATTAAGGACTGTCAGGTTAAGCGTAATGGCATTGTGTATGTCGTGCCTTATTTGCAATGGGAGCAGGCTTTAACATCACTGGTACAAAACAAACCGCCTAGCTTACAACTGCCGTTAACTAAAAATGCTTATTTGCTAACGATGTTGGCTAATCAATCAGAAAAAGTGGCCGCGATTAAGGAGGCTGAAGTTGAGAAGAAAAAACAGAATCAGGTTAGGAAAAGTAAGACCCAGGGCTTGCAATCTGTTGCCCAGGTTATCACTAAAGCAAAAAAGAAGACGAAACCGGCCAAGCCACCAGAAGGATGGCGGCCAGGATCGTTACCTAAAAGTAAAAATTAAACCGCCTTTAAACAATCTTAAAAACAGGAATAAAATTATGAGTAACCCAAGTAAAGTACCCGAAGGGTATATGAAAAACGCGGCAGGTAATCTGATCGCTACCAAAAATGTTAAAGCACTGGATCTGATTGAGGATGAGCTGGTGAAAGAAGTTATTGGTGAGGCGCTAGAGCTGCAGCAGAAGATGCGGGATTTAAAAAGCCAATGGCTAGATAAAATGGAATCTTTTGTTGCTCTGGCCGCCAGTGAATATGAGGCTAAACTCAAAGGTAAGAAAGGTAATTTAACCCTTAAAACTTATGATGGCTCACATAGTATTGCGATTAAGGTACAGCAAAATATGGCGTTTGATTCTAAGTTAGATATCGCCAAGTTGTTAGTGGATGAGTGCATTGAGGAGTGGGCTGAAACCGCTGACGAGAAAATTAAAACCTTAATCCATTCAGCATTTCAAACGGATAATCGAGGAAATATTAATCGTGACAAGATGTTTGATCTGCTGCGGATGGATTTTGATGATGAGCGATGGAATAGAGCCATGGAAGCTTTACGTGACAGTATCTTTCATGAATCCAGCTCCACTTATTTTACTGTTAGCCGTCGCCAGTCGGATAAGGAAAATAAGTTAGTGCAGTTGCCGATGAATCTGTCTTCGTTATGAAGCATCCTAAGGTTGATAACCGCAATCGTTATTACAGGCAGCTTCAGGTCGGTAAAGAGCAGCTGTGTTGGGATGATGAGTTTTATTACGGCATCTGGTTGCCTTTGCAGGGGGCAATACTAAAAAACGGTAAATACTCGGCGTCTACTTTATCTATTGGCCAATTGTCTCAAGCGGTTGAAAAGATGAAAGCATCAGGGTTTAAACCGACCAGTAAACGTAAGTTTACTCATGACAATAAAGACTGGCGAGCACCCCGTATTGCTAAGATTAATGCCCTTTGGTGCGCCTTGGCAGATGCTGGCAAAGTGGAGGATAAATCACAAGCCGCCTGTGAAGCCTGGTGTAAAAAATACACTAAAAAAGATCGTTTGCAATGGTCGCAGTCTGCACAGTTGAATCAGTGTATTGAGCAACTTAAGCAGTGGGCTGGGCGTGTTGGGGTTAAGTTGGAGGAGAGTCAATAATGAATTGCAATTGTATATCGGAAGTAACTGCAAGATTAAAATCTCATTTAGTTGAAAACCCACAATTCAAAAAACCTGTTGTTGATGTTCAGCTGTCTGAAGTGGCTATGTTGTTTGGAAAAGGCGATTTAAAAAGCTGCACATACACGACGTTGTTAATCACATTAGAGGGGCAAAAAAAGAAAAACAAAACAGATATCCTTCATTCCTTTTGTCCATTTTGTGGAGTAAAGATTGAAGATAACCAGCCAGATGCATTGGAACCTGCTTCTTGATATCGGGAAAATGATCAAACCATGACTGAGACTTACTTATCAAACATAGATCCAGACACCTTGCCGCCACAAATACGGCAGTTAGTGGCACTAATCGGCTTGCCGGAAACGTTTAAGTTACTGCAAGCCAAGGGAGGGACTCAGTTAAGAATCCCTAAGATAGCTAATCGGGCTGAGGTGTTGCCTGAAATTTTACAGGATGAGTCAGTTGATTTGTTATGTAAAGCCTGGTCTGGAAAAGTGTTTGATGTGCCGAAGGTGGATAAAATTTTATTACAAATCCGTAACCAGGTGATTTCTAAAGCCCGGGCTACTCAGTCAGCCAGTCAGTTAGCTCGGTCTTTTGATTTAACCAGAAGACAGATTATTAATATTTGTAAGTTGCCTGAGGATTATAACCAGGTGGATATGTTTGATTAAGAGCAGGCGCAAGGCTAAAGACGAAAGGCTAAAAGAGCGCATGTTAATTTTTGGAGGTTTTTATGAGTGCGAATTTGGAAGTATCTTGTGATGGTTGGGATTGTCATCAAGGCATTAGCATTGAATATATTGATGATATTGATAGATCACTTGCTGATTCAGGGTGGCATGATGATCCCGATACCGTCGATCAGCATTATTGCCCTAAATGTTGGGTTGAGTGCAAAAAAGAAAACCCTGATTGGGAGGATGAATAGTGAATGATTTAGATAAGCAGTTATTGTGTGAGTTTTTATCCGAGGAAGCAGTATTTCAGTTGTTTCAACAGTTTTTAGCTAAAAATGAGATTGAAGAAACTGAAGCTGAAAGTATTTTAGATAATTTAAAGTTTTGCTAAGAGGTATGAATTATGAGCAAGAAAAGAGTAAAAATATCATTTGATTGGTGGGATGCAGTTGTTGAAATTGATGATACAGCTGCAACTAAAACCGCAATGAAAGAACAATTGCTGTTCTGGTCGGGTGGACAGTCACGTATAGATGATGCTGATGGCGACATTGAAAAAGCTTATTTAACAATGCTTGGGCAACATATTATTGATGAGTCAATAGAGTGGAATGCTGACGGAATCAAGTCACAATACGATGATAGAGAAGGATGGGCGGATCTGCGAGGGGGATGTGGTGTTGAATTAATATCATGTGATACATGGATATTCTCAGATGATGAGTTTAATTTTGAAAAAAAATAACTCTATGGATCAGCCAACTAAACAACAATGGGATGAGTTTAAGAAAGCATTATCAGATCGTTATGGCTGTCAATATTTGCAATGTGATGGTTATGCTGTGTGTATCAATATTGAGATGAGCAATAAGCGTGCATTACATTATGTGGTTTATGTGAATGGCTGGTTAGATGGTAAGTGGATTAAAGCTGTTAAGGAGGATGAAATAGATTCATTACCTGAGGAATCCAAACGTTTTTATATGCCTCATAAAAAAGGCAGACCCGCTAAAGAGATTAAAATCTATGAAAAAATTTACGGTAAACGTGAATGTAAGAAAATGGGGATTTATAAAAAACAAGTTTTAGCAATGCCCTATTGGAAAAGTATTAATTCTTTAATTTCTCATTTTAAAAAACATAACCAGCAGATATCTATTGTTAGCCAAGAAGACTATAAATTAATGATCAAAAAAACAGACTTGACAGCAAGCACTGAATAAAGGCATTGTAAAAATAGACCCAAACCCCAGAAGGCGTGAAACATTTCACGCCTTTTTTTTTGCCTGCTAAAAAGTCACTCTATACCCCATGAGTGAATCTTATCCTTACAAGTGGCCGCGTGATTATGCCGCTGAAATCATCCCCCTTAAAACTTTAGCTCAGCGTCGAGAGGCTTTAGCGCGCGTGCCTGTTGAGTGGCGTGAGTGGGTGGCGTTTTATGTGAAGGATTTTTTTACTAAACGAAAGCTAAGTAAAAGGCGGCGTTATGCGTAAAGTTGTTTTACAGCGGTTTGAATCCTCTGATTTTGGCACCTTGGGGCATGTATTTATTGATGGCAAGTTGTTTTGTTTGTCAATGGAACCGCCAGAGCGCAATAACAAAACCAATCAATCCTGCATTCCTGCGGGGCAATACCGATGCATTTGGCACAGGTCGCCACGGTACGGCTGGGTTTATTTAGTCACGGGCGTTCCTGGGCGAGGCCATATTTTGATTCATCCTGGCAATTTAGGCGGCGATACCTTTAAGGGTTTAAAAACGCACACTAAAGGTTGTTTATTATTGGGGCGGCGCAGTGGTTGGCTGGGTAAACAACGTGCTGTTTTAATCTCTCGTCCTACGGTTAAGAAGTTTTATCAGGCCATGGGGCGCAAAGGTTTTATGTTAGATATTCAAGGGGATTTGTTATGTGGGAATTAATAGCCAGTTTATTAACTGGGGGGGCTACGGGTTTATTGGGGTCTTTGTTTTCTGGGGTGTTGTCGTTTTTTAATCAAAGACAAAAAAACGCGCATGATTTATTGCTGATGGAGGCTGAGCGCCAGACGCTGGAGCTTGAGATTGCAGGGACTGAACGTGTGGCCATTATTGAAAGTGAAACGGCAATGGATATTCAAGAAAGTCGCTTGCTGGCTACGTCCATTCGGTCGGATAAGGCATCGTATAGCAACGGCCATTCTGCTTGGTTGGTGTTGGTTGATGTGGTACGTGGTTTAACCCGTCCGGTACTGACCGCTTTTTTGGGCGGTTTTATGATGGTGCTTTGGTTTAGCACGGAAGATGCAGTTTTAGAAAGTCAAATTACATCTACTGTTTTGTATATCGCTACCACTTGTTTCTTTTGGTGGTTTTGTACTCGTGTTAAACAACCTCAATAGGGATTTGTGATGGCTGATGAATCTGATCTGAATTATGTACTGGGTGAGCTGAAGGGAAAAATGGACATGATGCTTGAGAATCAAAAATCACATGGTAAAAAAATTGATGCACTTGATTCAAGGCTGGGAAAGGTCGAAATCAAAGCAGCAACCAATGGCATGTTTGCTGGCGGTATCGCGGCGG
>WTAG01000183.1 GCA_013139755.1 Methylomarinum sp.
AGAGATTCTCAGTATCCAGCAAGGACTGAATAAGTTTGCTTTAAAATCCAAACTTTACATCAATGCTATTCGTCACGCTTTTGATGAATTACAAAAGTTAAAACCAGCTACTGCGTAACATCAGTTATTTAAGTGAAATATTTATATGTATTATAGTTTTTTGTTCGCCACATTTTTCTCATTTATCTCCTTCTTAAGAGGTTCAAAAAAATATGACTTGATTTTGTCAGTATTTCTCTTTGTTTTTTTTGGCTTATTAGCGGGCCTAAGGTATTTTGTGGATGCTGACTATGAAAATTATTCATTTATCTTTGATGCTACGCCAGTCATTAGTGAGTTTAGTGCTAATGACATAACTGATTTACATGGTGAAGTAGGTTTTTTATTCGTATTAAGTTTATTTAAATCTGCGGGGGTACCTTTTTTTATATTTGTTCTTTTTTCATCTTTTGTTTCACTTTGGGGGAAAATTTATTTCTATAGGGCTACTGTAGGCTCTTCTGCATTGGCGGTTAGCCTATATTTTTGTCTTTATTTTATAAATATTGAATTTATCGCGATTAGGTGGGCATTAGCAACATCTTTTATTGTGCTTGGATTTTATTGCAAATATAATAAAAACCGTTTTTTGACAGCTTGCTTTTTTACTTTATCAATGTGCTTTCATTATTACTCCTTGTTATTTATTGTTATTGCATTTTTGCCACTACAACGGATTAAGTTTTCTAGTTATTTTGCATTATTTTTCATTGTTGCTAGCGTTTCTATTTTCCAAAAATTTTTTGGAATATCAATTAATGTTGATGCTGTGAATAGTGATGTATATATTATCTCAAGAATTATTAGATATTTAATAAATGTAGAATCAAATGTCGGATTAATGTCAATTCTGAGAGTGCTAATGTATGTTTTAACATTCTATTTTTTTTGGCTTACTCAAAAAAGTGTATTTAATAATCGACTTACTTCTTTCTTGTTAACACTAACAATGACTGTTTTAACTATTTCCATTATTTTTTTAAACGTGCCTATTTTTTTTCTTAGAGGAATCGTCGTTGGCGATCTTCTTTCAATCGCTTTAATATTAAGACTTATCAGTAAAAGTAATTTAGCGATTGAATTTAAAGCTTTAATGCTTTACAGCTTTACTTTTCTTTTTATGTTGTGGGGAGCTATTGATATTAATAAGAAGTTAACCACAGAGGCAATTTCAGAGTACCAAAGTTGGCTTCAATTTTTAATATAAAATAGTTTAATTAACAGAGAGTCTAAAATAGAATAATGATTCAAAATAAGTTAGTTGCATAAATCAGGTGTGGAATATGGAAAAAATGGTTTTTTATCAATTTGTTTGGTTTTCTTTAATAAGAAACTTTAACTAACAGTTAACTTTATTTGTTGTAGTAAGTGTCAATCACCAATGTATATGAAATATGAAAACCGTTAATAAATCTGATATATGCGCAATTCTTACCACATTTAATCCTGATAATGAATTTTACTCTCGTGTTGCTCGGATATCTTCTCAAGTAAGTAGAGTGATTATAGTTAATGATTCAGGAAGGAACGAGAGTATTATTGGGCTCGCAGAGTTTGAAAATGTTGAGGTCATTTATAATGAATTTAATTCAGGGATAGCGTATGCCCTTAATCGTGGGGTCAAAGTAGCCACTGAAAAAGGCTTTAAATGTTTTCTTACTTTTGATGATGACACTGTTATTGATGAAAATTATGTTAATGAAATCATACAGTTCATAAAACAACACCCTGAGCTGAATATTGGTGTTATTGCCCTAGCAAGAGAATCAGATAAGGACAGTAGTTCTGAGGATGTTAATTATCGCGTAAAGCGAACCCTTATCACTTCTGGGAGTTTCTTCACTTTGGATACATTTGAAAAAATTAATGGTTTTAACGAAGATTTATTTATCGATCTGGTTGATTATGACTTTACTACTAAAATTAGAAAAAATGGCTTTAAACTTATTCAACTAAAAAAGCAGGGTATGTGGCATTCGGTTGGAGAGCTTAAAATTCAAAAATTATTTGGTATCTCATTTAGGGTCTATAACCATTCCCCTTTTAGGTTGTATTATCAAGTAAGGAATAGTTTTTTTTTTTTAAAAGAGTTTTTATTTTTTGACTCAGCTTTATCTTTGTTGTTGTTTTCTCATATATTCCATATTCTATTCAAAGCTATTATTTTTGAAAAGTCAAAAAAGCAGCGATTGTACTTTATTACTCTCGGTCTATTCGATGGACTGTTTAATCGATTAGGTAAAATACGCGATTAAGTTAAAATGTATTGTGCAATTTCTCTCTATAAAAACCAAACTTTTTCTAAAACAAAATAGATTTCTTTTTTTAATCTTGAATACATTTTCCAATTTTCTACGGATACTTAATTTATGAAAGTTCTCATAACCTGCGTTTGTTATAATAATTTTTCTGATGCACTTGGATATATAAATAGTCTATCGAAGTCATTAGCAATAGCTTCTAGTGTGGAATCAGTAGATCTGTATCTGGTAAATAATGGTGCAGCGCTGACACTTGAGCAAGTAGGTGAAATTTCTACAGCAGATTTATTTGACGTTATTGTAGTCGAAAATCAAGCAAATAATGGCTATTTCCCGGGCTGTTTAACAGGTTATACTCAGTCATTAACGAACGGAAGGCAATATGACGCCATGTTAGTGTCAAACGTAGATATTGAAGTTGCAGATGACTTCTTTAGTCAATTGTTTTTATTAAATGCTTGTTATAAACAAGACCCAATAATCATTGCGCCATCTATCGTTTCACTTTCGGAAAATAAAGATCGTAACCCTAAAGTAAAAATACGGTTCTCTAAAAAACAAATGCAAAAATATTTGTTTTTATATAGGATCCCTTATTTACATTCTTTCTATAAAAAGACCTTTTATAGATCAAAGCCAAGTACAGCAACAATGGCTAACGGTACCGAAATCTACGCACCTCATGGCTCATTTATTGTTTTCCTAAGTGGCGAAGAATATTGGCGAAATATGCTTGAATACCCTGTGTTTTTATTTGGTGAAGAAATCTATATTGGTGAGCAGGCGAGTAAACATAATATATCGGTTAAATATCATGCTGAATTGAAAGTAATAGATTCAGATCATGCCTCAACAGGTATAGAAAATGAGAGTTTTATTAGGAAGCATAATTTAAGTGCAATTAGCTACCTTTATAATAGATATTGGAATATATAATTCAAGATAAGGTGTTATTGATGCAGCGTTTAGAAAAATACATTTATAATTTAGTAAAAAACAATTCGGCTATTAAAGATTTTTTAGTAAAAGTATACCAATTTGTATTTTGCTTTTTTGGACTTATTAAAGGAAAAATTGTTACTGAATATGATTATACTGAAATTAGAAATTCATTTTTTGGTTTTCACGATCGTGCATCGATGAACAAAGAAGGACAAGTGCTCTCCCATATTGCAGAAAGTAAATTTGTTAATGGAGCTGGGCATGCCAGTATTACGGTAAGTGATATTCATTCGGGAGAAACACATGTGGTTGCAAGCACTAAATGTTGTAATTTTCAACAAGGCTCATTGCTTACTTGGTTCTCTGATACTCAAATAATTTATAATGATGTTAATGAGCAAGGCCCGATAACTATAATTAAGGACTTGAATTCTGATGCAATACAAACATTGCCATTTCATTTTTTCTCATTAGCACCAAACTCTAAATTTGTCTCGTCAGTAAATTTTTATCGTTTCGGTCAGGGTTTAAATGGCTATGGCTATGATATTAATTATCCAAGTCAATATATTGAAGATGGAGAAAGCCATTTTTCTACAGCTAAAATAAGTGATTTTGTTATCTTTGACATAGAAGAAAGTGAAACGGTTTACCGTTTGTCAATTCAAGAAGCAAAAAAACAGTCAGTCGGTTTGATCGACGATGGTTATTTTTATTTTTCACACTCTTGTTTTTCGCCATCCTCAAATAAAATTTACTTTTTGTTACGTTCATCAAATAGTTTTTATAATAGTTCGCAATTATTTAGTTATGACTTGGTTGAAAAACAATTAATCGCATTACCTTCTGGAGGTATGGTATCTCATCTTAGTTGGTTGTCGGATAGTACAATAATAGCTTTTTGTAATACTAAAAATGACAAGTCTTTTGCGTATTATGTTTTTGACTTAACAACTGGTTCTGTAGAAAGTGCAGGTATTCTTGGGCTGGACAAAGACGGACATCCTCATGCTAGGAGCGCAGACATATTTTATACGGATACCTATCCAGATAAAGAAAGGCGACAATACCTATTTTGTGTGAATTTACCCCAAAATTCTGTACAGACTATTCTGTCAGTTTATAGCCCCCTCAGCTTTCGTGGTGTTGGCCGTGTTGATTTTCATCCTAGGTTATCATTATGTGAAAATTACCTAACCATTGACACACCACATAATTCAGACCGCACTCAATTGATTTTACAATTAAAAAAATAACTTTTATCTATGAAAAGTAAAATTAATATCGAAACGTCGATTATAACCCCTATTTATAATGCAGAAGATTTTCTAGAAGAAACTTTACAGTCTATTCTTGAACAAACTTATACTGATTGGGAGTCAATTTTAATTAATGATAATTCAACGGATAAATCACTTGAGATTGCAGAAAAATATGTACAACGTGACCCTCGGTTTAAAATTATAAATAAAACTGAAAGCGGTGGGGCTGCCAAAGCAAGAAATGCTGGAATTGAAGCTGCAACTGGTCGTTTTATTGCATTTTTAGACAGTGATGACATTTGGTTGCCAGAAAAGTTGGCAGAACAAATTACTTTTATGAAAAGTAAAAAGATTGATTTTAGTTATTCTTCGTATCATTTTATTTCTGAAGCAGGTGCTGTTGCTGGCAACGTTATGGTGCCAGAGCAGGTGAATTATAACCAGCTGTTAAAAGGTAACGTTGTGGCATGTTTAACGGCAATTTATGATACGAAGAATTTAGGTAAAGTATTTATGCCTGACATTTTAAAACGGCAAGATTTTGGGCTTTGGCTAAAAATCACTCGAGGTGGAGTAACTGGTTATGGGTTACAAAAACCCTTAGCTAAATATCGCCTTAGAACAGGCAGTATTTCACATGCCAAATTTAATACAATGCTTTACACTTGGGATCTTTACAGGAAAGTCGAAGGACTAAGTTTTGTTCTTTCTCTTAGGTATATTGGTAGCCATTTATTAATAGCAAGTATCAAGCGCCTTAAAAATCAATTTAAAGTGTTTTTACAAAAAAATTAGGCAGCCTATGAAAGTTTTAATTACTGGTGCTACAGGGTTTATTGGTAAAAAGCTATTAAAATATCTTGATTTTTCTAGCATCACAGCTATATCTAGAGTGAAGCAAGCTGATTATGACAATATTGAATGGAAGTACTTTTCATTAGAAACTCTTTTAACGTCTGGGACACTAGATGGTAAGTACGATGTAGTTATTCATTTAGCTGGGCGAGCTCATGTGATGAATTATGATACTATCGACCCTTTAGCTGAATTCCGTAAAGTTAATACTGCTGGCACTTTGAATTTGGCGCGGCAAGCAGCAGAATCTGGTGTGAAGCGATTTGTGTTTATAAGCTCTATTGGTGTAAATGGAAATAATAATATTCACCCATTTACAGAGACTGATATACCTAACCCGCAAGAGCCTTATGCCGTTTCTAAGTATGAGGCAGAGAAATAACTGGAAATAACTGGGGTCAGAAATAAGAAACAAAAATAACTGAGAAACAAAAATAACTGGGGTCAGAGTAAAATTTAGTTATGGATGTTTTGTGTACCTTTTAATATAATGAACTCGGTAAATAAGATTTGTTCTAAATATAGAGATTAAAAAAGGAAAGAATATGCCAACTATGCGAACTATTTCAATGTTTTACGGGATTGTTATTTCAATTTTCTATGGTGAAAAGGCATTGCATAATAAGCCTCACATTCATGCTAGATACCAAAATTTTAAGGTATCAATTTGTATTGATACTGGGGATATTTTAGCGGGAGAATTACCTGTTAAAAAATTAAGGTTGGTTATAGCTTGGATAGAAATACACAGAGAAGAGTTATTAGCAGATTGGGATATCGCTCAAAGTGGGGAAGAGCCATTTCGAATTGAGCCATTGCGATAAGGGGAGAGCTTGATGCTGCTTGATGTCGTAGAGGTTAAGGTTGAAGATAATTATTTTTTGAGATTAGTTTTTGAGAATGGAGAGGTAAGGTTGTTTAATATGAAGCCGTTTATGAACCATAAGCCTTTTGATAGGCTTAAAAGTATTAAGTTGTTTAATTGTGTCAGCATAAAATATGGTACATTGCTATGGCTAGGAAATATTGATATTGCTCCCGAAACACTTTATGAGCAGTCGTAATGGTGGTGAAGCAATAACCGGGGTCAGAGTAAAATAACGCAAAATAACTATTTAAAAAATGGCTAGATTAACGAGAGTCAGTCCAATCGGTGTTCCTCAACATGTTGTCCAGAGAGGGAATAATCGCCAAGTGTGTTTTGGAAACG
>WTAG01000028.1 GCA_013139755.1 Methylomarinum sp.
TTTTTATCTTTAACTTCTGGCTGGGCTTTATATTTCATCGCAGAAAAGTCTAGCCATGCGGTTAATAATTCTGCATTAGAATCTTCTTCTTGTAATTTATTAAAGCGTGCTTTTAAACAATCTGAGCGATCTTGCAATACAAAACCAGGCATGGTTAATCTTTTGACTTTATTATTTAATGCTTTCAACTGCTTATCGGTTGAGCCTGAAACCAAATCAATATGACCAATGGACAGTATTGTTCCACCGGCTAAACGACTTTTTAAACAGTGGTGCAAAAACGTTTGTTTAAAGGCTTTTATTTTTTCACTGTTTGCTACCAACTCTTTACTCACCTCAATAATAATTGAGGTGGTTAAATTCATTTTTCCTTCTTCAATGATTGGCGGTGATGCCTTTTTATGTTTTGCAAGGACTGGCGGATTTTTGCTTTGAATAAATTCATAATTAGCTTTTGGGCTTGGCTTATATACATGTAACTGATACTCATGGCTAACAACCGCACAGCCACCTAATGCAATATCATATTCCTCTGATATTTTTCGATGTAAGGCATGGGTGAACCCCAGAAAATGTGTAATAGCAGGAAAGCCCCATGTAAACCCCGCAATACAATTAGCATTTTGTACTTTTATCCGACTGAGTACGATATATTGGCTCATTATTCCACCTCCTGTATGGCAATAAATGCACGTAACTGTGGCCTAAATATTTCTCGCCATAACGCTTGCTGTATAGGCGTTAAATCTAATTTTTTATGTTGCAGTTGTTTGTTTAACCAATATGAAAAATCTTCAGCTAATTCTGCTTGCCATTGGGTTTTGACTGCAATCACCGCCTCATCATCACGACAAGGTTCTAGTAACAATTGCTGCGATAAGGGAAAGCAACTTTTCTGAGTCCAACCTTTTTCATCACTTAATAAATTAATTGTCACCACTTCATCAAATAATCTATCAGCGATTTCATTAACAGCTAATACCACAGCCTTATGCATAGAGGGCTTATTGATACCAACTTCTTTCGATTTAATAATTAGTAACAGTTTCTGCAATACTTTTATTTCATCATTAAGCTTAAAATGTAATTGCTTGTTAAACAGGTTATCTTGAGAAAGAGGAAGCTGTTGCTTGCTTTGCCATTCTGGTGGTTTACTTGATAATAAAGCTAACCTGCCCCCTCGCTTACCATTGAGTGATGATGCATTTGAATGGTTACTACCTGTCACGTTCAGTGTGGCTCGGTTTGGATATGAGATGGCTAATTCTTCATGAAATTTATTTTTATTTTTTTGCTCTCTAATGGCAGTATTTTCATCATTAAAAAAATCTTTAAATCGCACAAATAAAGCATGAGCCATTGATGAAGAGACTAAAGGCATTAATAGGTGATAATTTTCATCATCTACTGGAAAATAAATTTGTTTTGAAAGAAAGCTTGATGATTTATTATTATCTCTAATACCCTCTCTAAACCCTACCGCCCATTTAGATACTTTTTCCTCTGATGAAAAGCAGCTTAAATATTGTGTTCCATCATCTCTTAACAAGTCACCAACAAAATACCCACAAACAAAAATATTATAAAGCTTCGCAACTGAAGATAAAGCATTGTCGGGGTATGCCAAATCCATTACTACCCTATTACTCACCTCAGTAATTAAATAGGGGACATTATTTGCAAAATTATTATCATAAAACCTTAAATCAACAGAAGATGACTGGCTACTAGAGTGAGTTAATTTTGCAACATGAGTTGCCAATTGTATTCTTCTACTATTTTTGAAAGCCCAATCAAGCCAAATTTCATATGTATCACGTTTTTTTAATATTTCTATTTCACTCGTAAGTAATTCTGCTACTGATAGAAAATCAGCTAAACGGGTAGTGTCACGAATTACCTCAGTTATCTTTTCAGCCTTAGAACAAGCAAAATCTAGCTTATCTTGCTCTTTCTGTTTTTTTTCCTTTTTTATCAGGTTAACTTTAGCTTTAAGTTCGTCATCTCCCTTGCAATACGAACTAACCTTCTTAAGAAAATCATCACTAAACTGTTTATATGCCAATTCCATATCACTAACATGATACTTTTCAATCTTGTCTTCACCAATCGAGCCTATATACTCTTTAATTGCTTTCTGTATTTCATGCTTATCATTACTTTTCATCAATATAATCATCCTTTATCAATTCTTTAAAAACACCTAAACATTCATGATATTTCCAACGTGAAATATCCTCTTTATCATTTTTTCTTAGCTGTATATGTGTAAACTTTTTATATGCGACATCTTCTGTCACTGTTGGCTTTAGCTCTTCCTGTAAGCGTTTAATACTGGAAGATATGGATATTTCAAACCAAGTGAATTTTCCCTTTGCTATTTTGAATTCTGTAGAACTAACTGGTTTAATATCATTGGTCTGTTCATATTTAACTGGGTATACACCTTGTTTTTTCTTTTGCCATCTTAAATTTTCAAAGTGGTTAAGACTAAGATTGTAATCCTCCATCGCATACGATTGTCTGAATGGTTGGAGGCTCTGAATTTCACCACACCACGTTGTATCATGCTCCCACCATAATTTCGCAAAATTACTCTCATTTAGGTTTCCAAACAGCCTAATTTCCTGAACAATATGTTCAAGCTCATTAAACCGTTCAAACCTAGGTGGGTTCGTTTTTGTTACAGCAATCGTTTCCAGTTTTTTAATTCGGGGAATTGCTGAAATATTTTTATATTCATCTTCATTCAGTAAATCTGAAACCTGATGGGTATTAAATTGTCTTTTTTCTGACTCAAATCCTGGGCGTAAATAAGCAGGTGATTCTCCTTTAAGCGCCTTAAAATTCTTATCCAAAATATGTATATTCTCACTTGCTGGTGCTTGCTTTCTATGGCGTTGTATTCTGCCTGCTAATTGAATAATAGAGCGCATTGAACTTGGTTCTACAATAGCCCAATCATAATCGTGGTCTCGCCCTACTTCTGCTACCGATGTGGCTAATACAACAAAAATATGGTTTTTCACATTACTATTTGTAATGATGGTTTCTATTCCACTGTCTTTCCACCATTTACTGTCATTATGTCGAGTGAGTGCCTTATCTAAATGCCCCTCAATATATGAACGTAAGACTAAAGGGTATTGACTATGGTAAACACAGAAATATATATGGGTATCTTTATCAATACTCTTTGCATACAACAATTTAGATACAGCAACTAATGGATTGATATTAGCCATTCTAACTAAACCAATTGATACCTTTTTACCAGAACTATGCTCTATAGAGTGCTGTTTATGTAACTGATTAATTGAAGAGTGAATAATATTAGCAAATACTTCAGTGGGTTTTAATTGCTCCTCTGCATCAACTGTAATAATTTTCGCTTGCCTCAAGCCTGTTTCACCTTTATTAAGGTTAGCAACCCGTTTATCAACAAATTCCTTATGCAACGTTTTAAAATCATCCAGTGAGGAGATAGTATGGTTTATGGGTTTCTTATATTCATCAAACCATGCACAGCATATTGCAGTGGCATTATCATTTTCACCATTCACCTGAGTGTAATGCATTCTACCCTGTTGATAAGCATCAAATAATGCCGATACCAATTCAGGCGATATGGTTGCAGTTGACAATAAAACTCTTGAGCCTAAGACTCCCGCCCAATTTACCAAGCGGCATAATGCGGGTAAATCTTCTAAACCAAAATCATCAGGTTCATCTAACACTAAATCAGAGGTTAACAACCTAAGCATAGGTGCAATTTGCCTACCACCACGAAGTCCTTCGGTTGCTGGCATTAAATAATCTATCGTACTCACAAGAACAGGGGCTTGTATCAATTTTAAAATCTTCTCATCATGCTCAAACCATTCTGCAAACTTACCGTCATAATCAGGTAATTGGTGATGTAATTGAAGCTCATCTTTTAATAAAGATTCTGCCGACTCACTGCCTTGTTTTTCTTGAGTACTCTGTTGCTGTTCAGTCTGTAAT
>WTAG01000111.1 GCA_013139755.1 Methylomarinum sp.
CTGTATAGCCTGTATATAACTATCTTGCCGATAGAACTTTAGCCCTTGCCGCATTATCTGTTCAGATTGAATGATGGGCTGGGGACGTATATCTTGTCTTCTAGCACAGGCATTTAGGGATAATAGCAAAATAATGAGTAAGGCTTTAGTCATGTAGTGAACCTTCTTCATCTATTAATAATGCATTATCTGGCTGTTGAATGGTCGATGATAGGGGCCATATTCGTTGTAAGTTTTGTACTGTTTCTTCTGTTGATTGAATCAGTGATTGGGTATCATCAACCATTGTCGGTAAGTGATCCGCTACTTGTTCAAGCTTATCTAAAGAGCGTCTGATATCGGACACCATTATTTGAGACTCAGCACTTAAGAGTGTTAAATTTTTAATCACAGGGCCTGTTTCATTAATGCGTTGCTCAATTTTGCTTAAAGAGGTGGCAAAGTTGTTGAGTGTATCTGTAAATGCTTGCGCTTGTTGTTCATCATAAATTGCTTTTCCTAGCATTCCCTGGCCTGTACTAATATGATGAGTGATATTCTCTGTATTTTGCATAATATTGACTAAACTTTCACTACTGTTTTTGAGTGATTGAGGATCAATAGCCGCCATAATTTCAGCCAATTTAGACATGGTGATTTCTAAGTCATTAATGACGGGTTTAATGCCTTCAATTAAATCGTCTGTGGTAAAAGGTTCTTTAATGCTTATGATTGACTCGGCGGGTAATAAAGGCAGCGATGGTGATCCGGCGTTGATAATAATAATGGCATTGCCAACTATAGAGAGTTTACTTAATTCACCGACAGAATCAGTACGAATTAAATTTTCAAAACTTTTGTAAATAAAAAATTCAATATGAATTTTATTGTCATCGGTTGTATCAATAACCGCAACTTTACCGACTTCAATACCTGAAATATTAACCAGAGTCTCAGTACTAATACCTTGGGCATTTTTCATATAGGCATGATAAGTAATGACATCATCGAACATCTTGGCTGATTGGATTTTGGCTATAATTAAGCCACCTATAGTCAACAAAGCGATAATGAAAAAAGCACCGACTAATTGTTCCTTGGTATTTTGACTTAAATAATGGATGTAGTGCACATTCGGTTTATTTTCTTTCATTAGGCCGTAAATAATTCGTTATGATTTTTCTTAAAATGCTCCCATTGATTGTAGTCGTAAAAAACCTTGTCATCACAATAGATAATTTGTTGAGCTGCTTTTTTTGTAAACCCTAAGGTTGTATCACTGCAAATGATGGTTATTTTTAGCTCTGACAGCAAAGATATTAAATGATCGCCTAAAATATTATGCTCATATCTATTTAATCCCTGAAATGGTTTTTCAATAAATAAAACATCTGGATTTAGCATGAGTGCGCGGGCAATCAGTAATAAACGCTTTTCTAAATTAGACATAAACGCAGGTAACTTGTTAGCAACACGCTGACAATTAAACTGTTTTAGTAATTGTTCTGCGCGCTTGTCAATGCACTTCATAGTTTCTAATTGATGATATTTTGCGGCGAGCTTTAGATTGTCTAAGCCAGATAAAGTCGATATTAATTGAATTTCTTCATCAATATAGGCAATAGACAAAGGTTTTGCGTAATCAATAGTGCCTGAAAATGGCGCAATTTGTTTTGCTAGCATTTGTAAATAAACATTTAACCCTACTCGTTGGTAGGTTTTAAAGCACACAAAGGAAGCCATCTGGATGCTGCAATTTAGTACAGGGTAAGACTCGCTTGGAACGGCTTCATTTATCTGTATTAAAGTAGACGATTTAGACATATTAAAGAAATGCGAAAAAAGCGTTAATAAAAAGAATAGCCAGTAAACTTTTAACTATGGCTTCTTGAGTGGCTTGAGGTACCTCGGTAACAGACTTTTTTACATTTAAACCGACAAAACAGGCATAAGCCGCAATGGTAATGCCACAGATAGCATTGTTGATTAAAAATAGAATCAACTGAGTGGCATTGAACGAGTCAATTAAAATATAAAAATATTTAAAATTAGAGGGGGAATCGAGTACGCCAGAGAAAAAGATGCCAAATAACATGGTAGAGATTGAAAAATAGACAGACAACGCTATTTGTGAAATAGCTAAACCGATTAAACGCGGGTAAGCAAGGTAAATGTAAGGATCTATTCCAAGTAATTCTAATCCTTTTATTTCATGGTTGATGCTCATATTACCCATATCAACAGAAATTGCAGACCCTGATCGAGCAATCAGTACTATTGCAGTTAACACCGGGCTTAGTTGCAATGCAACTAGTTGAGTTAAAAGGCTAATCACTTCATTTTCACTGCTAAAAGATTGTAAAAATAAAAGAAGTTGCGTCGTTACGCTAACACCAATTAACAGGCTAAGAATAAAAAAGGTGGGGAATAGTGCATCAATACCACTAAAAATAACTTGGCTAATCATCGATTGTTTAATGATATTACTTTTAGGGTATTGCCTATGGTATAAAAATCCACGTTTAAAGGTAGTTAAGGTAAATTGCAATACAGCAAAGAAGGACGCAGTAGAATGGATCAGCCAACGCCCCAGAAAACTAAGAAATTGTTGAAAAAATGAAATCAGCATAAAATGTTTCTGCTATATGTATTCGTATAAGACGATATTACAGGATTATTTTAGATGTTTATGGTTTGTGTCTCGCATTTTATAGACTTGTGCCGTAGCCAAGCCATGGATTCAGCTTAAATACAGGGAATAGGCGTTTGACTGGATAATGAAAAAAATAAGTTTGTGAACAATGGAGAGGATCGGCTTATCTGGTCGAAACACAGAAAAATGGATAATCTGCTGTAATCAGGCAAAATAAAGTTTAATAAGTCGCCGTTTCTATTGGCAATTTTCCGTAAAAACATAGCTTAGATTAAAAGGCATGATTCAGTAAAAAGATGCATCTGATAGAAGTTATCAGTACTTTTCGAAACCATTGCTCACCCCTTATAGTCAAAGGTTCAGGTAGAAAGTGGGTAACAAAACCTCTATAATGATAAGGTTAAATTTTCGGCGTTGTATCCATCGCTTAATACAATATTTATGATTTACAAAACCCTGATGAGTCCAGTATTTAAAATCAAGTATCAGTGCGTAACATCTAATGAAATATAAAACATTAATCTTGCCTCTAATGGTATTATTTAGCATCAATACGATGCTGTATCTATCCTATAAAAACAACATTCAAACCTTTAAAGAAAGTACCAAACAGACATTTATACAAACCTCAGAAAAATATTTTAACGCCTTCCAAGAGACCATTAACTCTAGCATAAGTGTTGCACAGTCTATGGGGGCTTTTTATCATGCGAGTCAATTTGTTAGTCGTGAAGAGTTCAGTTTATTTGGTCTAAAGGTTTTAGAAAACCATCCTAATATACAGTCGCTTAATTGGATAATTCCTGTTAGCCACTCGCAACGGGCAGAGTATGAGCAAGAGATGCGGGGAAAAGGTTTTAGTGATTTTAGAATTCACGTGGGATTTAATGATAATCAAATAGTCCCTGCTTCCCCAAAAGAGAGTTATTTTCCGATACATTACCTTGTACCTTTTGCGGAAAATAAGAAGGCATTAGGATTTGATGTCACAGTAAACTCTATTTCACATCAGGCTTTTACAAAAACGGTTGCTACACATAGTTTTTCCGTTAGTGCTCCACTTACTTTGGTGCAGGAAACGGGCAATCAAAAAGGTTTAGTCTTCTTTTTCCCCATTTATAAAGATCAATCATTCGAGGGCTTTGTGCAATTAGTCTTACGAATGGGAGGTGTTTTAAAATCAGTTCATCAATGGTTAGAATCAGCAGATGAGTTGGTGTTCCGGATACTTGATGTCAGTGAGAAAGGATCACAACTTATTACTATTGATGGTGTAATACCATCTCCAATCAACAATAAAGGTTTTTACCATGAGAAGGTATGGAATATTGGTGGCCGACAGTGGAAGCTTGAATTTTACCCCAGCGCTAATTTTATTGGCGAGTATGAGGTAGAAAGGGAAAAGTTATTGTTTAGGCTTTTATATGGGGCTATTCTAAGTTTTATAATATTTTGTATTATTTACTATATTGCCAAACAAAAAAATAGGGCAGAAAAAAATGCTTCTTTATTAAAGATATCACAAGATAAGTTGATTTCTCAACAAAATGCTCTTGATGAACATGCGATAGTGAGCATTGCCGATGTAAAAGGTGATATCACTTATATAAATGAGAAATTTGAAGAAATTAGTCAGTATGCGTCTGCTGGATTAATAGGGAAAAATCACCGTATTTTGAATTCAGGTTTTCATCCTAAATCCTTTTTTATTGAGATGAATCATACCCTGGCCAATGGTAAGGTTTGGCAAGGGAAAATCAAAAATAAAGCTAAAGATGGTTCATTTTACTGGGTTGAATCGACCATTGTTCCTTTTCTAAATAAGCAGGGAAAGCCTGAACAATATATTTCAATGCGGACTGATATTACAGGTCTTAAGAATTTAGAAAAACAACAATATATTGAGCGTCAGAATGTGCATATACGTGCTGAGATTTCTCAGAAGTTACAGGTGCAATTATCGCTTAAAGAACGTTTTGAACAGGTACTTGCGCTTCTGTGCCAATTTGATGAATTGGATGTACAACAAAAGGCAGGTGTATTTTTATCGGTTGAAAATGAGCTAAATATGTTTGCCACGCATGGACAGTTTCCTGATGAATTCATAATGAAAGAAAAATGTATTAATGTCGATAGCTGTCTGTGTGGTCGAGTAGCAATCAGTGGTTTGTTAAAAATATCCGATGATTGTTTTGCTGATCATGAGCATAGCTTTGAGAATATGACAGCTCATGGGCATTATATTGTCCCTCTTAAATTTGCAGAAAAAGTATTGGGTGTACTATTTATCTATACCGATCCATATCCTTCAAGAGAGACATTACGGTTAGAAACTTTGTCTAATATTGGATATATGATGGGATTAGCTATTTCAAATGAACAAGCCCAGCAAGCATTAATTGCAGAAAAGGCTATTGCTGAAAAAGCTAATAAAGCTAAATCCATATTTCTGTCATCAATGAGTCATGAGTTCAGAACACCACTCAATGCAATTTTAGGTTTTAGTCAACTTTTAGAATATGACGATGAATCCCCTCTCTCGGAAGAACAAAAAGAGAGTGTTAATCATATTCTTACTAGTGGAAATCACTTGTTAGCACTGGTCAACGAAGTATTAGATCTGTCTGCAATTGAAGCAGGGAAAGTAAATTTTTCTCTTGAGGCTATCAATTTGAAAGATATTATCCAAGAGTGTCAGATGCTAGTTAAAAGCCTAGCTAAGAAAGCAAATATAGAGCTCAAGGTGTTGGATGATAATAGCGATGTGTCAGTACATGTAGATTACACTAGATTAAGACAAATAATATTAAACTTAATAACTAACGCGATTAAATATAATCGGCAGGGTGGCTCTGTAACGGCTGGTTGGGAAATCATTGATGACAATTTAGTAAAGATCAATATTACTGATACGGGGATTGGTATTTCCAAAGCTAATCAGGCAAAAGTATTTAGTGAGTTCAACCGATTAGGACAACAAAACTCTGATATCGAAGGGACAGGTCTTGGGTTAGTTGTTACGAAAAATCTTGTTGAATTGATGTCCGGAAAGATTGGTTTTGAAAGTATTGAGGGGAAAGGCACAACATTCTGGGTTGAGCTAGCTATGTCGGAGCCCGTTAATGATGAGCAAAACGAAGAGAGCTATATGTTAGAGAATTGAAGTTCAGTAGTATTGATTTTGTATCTTAAGATGAAAGTATTTAACTGTATTAACTCGAACTTGATCGGACTCATTCATAAATTAGTTATGAGTTACACTGACGCTAGGTATCAAACATTGACTGGCTCTGAACAGCCAAAACCAGCCAGTAAATAAATAGCAACTCAATTCATTTGGAAACCAAAAACCAGTAGACATTTTGAATATCGATTATCCTGATAACTTAGATAGTAAAAGCAGGCTAATTATTTTTCACGAAAGAATTTAATTGTTTTTTGACTTATTTCCATAAGCCATGTATATTAAAATTTCTCTGAAAGAAAGTCTTTTCTTTATATCCTCCATGCCGTTGTATTATTCATAATTCCTCGTTCTGTAGTTTCTTAAGTTTCAGTCTATTTTTCCATTAAGCAAGCCTCTTGATGGCTTATCTATTTTTTATTTCAGGATATTATTATGTCTAATACAGTAAATGGAACCGTTAAATGGTTCAACGAATCCAAAGGTTTTGGTTTTATAGAGCAACAATCTGGTCCAGATGTATTTGCTCACTTTAGTGCGATTGTCAGTTCAGGGTTTAAGACCTTAGCAGAGGGTCAGCAAGTTGAGTTTACAATAACTCAGGGTCAAAAAGGTCCTCAAGCCGAGAATATAGTTGCTGTGTAAACTACAAGTTACTATGACTTAATTTGTTTTAAGTTTTTTAAGATTACAAGGACATGTCTTTTTTAGATATGTCCTTTTTTTGAAGCTGACTCAACTATTCATAGCTGATGATTCTATACTTCACTTTTTTACTAACTATGTGATCTATAGATTACTTTCAATAATTTTTTGTATGTATTGGCAGATTTGATTTTTGCTAATCTATAGAAGCTTGTTGTCATATATTAGTAATCAACT
>WTAG01000373.1 GCA_013139755.1 Methylomarinum sp.
ACAATTTTATGATCCAGGTAAGAATTGGAACTATGGCATAAAAACAAATACATTCGAAAGCTTAGAATTCAAAGTTCATGCATCTTCTGGAATATTAACTTTAAATACAGAAGAGGTATCAGATTCATTAAAAGTTGAAGTATACAATCTGTTAGGTCAGCAAGTATTGCAGGGTAATGTTGATTATAGAGTTAGTAATATTTTCAATATAGAAGGGCCAAAAGGTTATTACTTAGTTAAGTTAAGTTCGAATACAAAATCAAAGGCAGTAAAGGTTTATATTCCCTAATAGTGATTGGTATATGTACTCTTTTTAACCTGATTAATAGATTATTATAAAGAAAACAATAAGCCGAAATATCTCTCGATATTTCGGCTTTTATAGTGTGCCGTGCATGGTAACTAACTAGTCGGTGTAAGTCCGATATGGGGGATTGTAACTTCCAACCATTAGCTGAGAGCAAGGGTGTCGTGGGTGACTACGAATCTGAAGGAAGCTTCAAGCAAATTTCCGAACTGAGGAACACGAATATCATCAGGCATACCTGATTTGGATGAGTTTGCTATACAAAACAAAGTCCTATAGTTACACGGGAAGTCAGGGTGTAAATGATGCGGTTACATGGAAAGAAAGTTAGATTATCTTACCGCGGGAGATCTCTTTGACATGAAAAACGCTAGAGTTGTTTATGGTTGAAATAAGATTTACAGAGAGAAGTCAGCCGAAGTCATAGTAGTTACAGTAACGAGCTGTTTGAAAAAAAAAAAAAAAAACAGAAGGTCTCACAAATAACGAAGGACTGAACCTTAAAAGGTGAAAGTAAATGAATGTTACCAAATGAAGGGAAGAAAGCATAAAATATCGCAAGATAGCTGTCTTGAAAAAGTACGAGCGGAACTCGGAGGATATCAAGAAGTGCATACTTTTATGTGGATAACTGAAAACAACATCACCAACCTTAATCAACCAAATACAGGATTATTAGAGCAAATCTTAAGTCCAACAAATCTAAACATGGCTTACAAACGAGTAAAGTCAAATAAAGGAAGTGGAGGAGTAGATAAGATGGAAGTCGAATCGCTTAAAGATTATCTTATAACAAATAAGGAATCTTTAATAAAATCTGTATTAGATGATAATTACCATCCCAATCCAGTTCGACGAGTAGAAATACCCAAGGACAATTTTAAAAAGCGACAGCTTGGAATTCCTACGGTAGTAGACCGTGTGATTCAACAAGCAATCCAGCAAGTGTTGTCGCCTATTTACGAGTGACAGTTTTCGGACAATAGTTATGGCTTTCGACCAAAACGGAGTGCACATCAAGCACTGTATAAGAGTAAAGACTATATCACATCAGGCTACAAGTACGCAGTAGATATGGACTTAGAAAAGTTCTTCGATAAAGTAAATCACAGTAAGTTGATAGAAGTTTTATCACGAACAATCAATGATGGGCGATTAATATCACTCATTCATAAATATCTTAATGCAGGAGCGATAGTAAGTAATAAGTTCGAAAAAACTCAAACAGGAGTACCACAAGGCGGACCTCTAAGTCCATTACTAAGCAACATAATGTTAAATGAACTTGACAAAGAATTAGAAAGTCGAGGACACAAATTTGTACGTTATGCCGATGACTTGGTGATTTTCACAAAGAGTAAACGCAGTGCAGAACGAGTACTTACAAGTATAACCCGTTTTATAGAATCCCAATTGTATTTACGTGTCAACAAGGAAAAGACAAAAGTTGCTTATGTATCAAAAGTTAAATTTTTAGGGTATTCGTTCTACATAAATAAAAAGAAAGGAAGACTAAGAATACATCCAAAAAGCATTACAAAACTGAAAGAGAAGATAAAATATCTCACATCACGAAGTAGTGGGTTAGGCAATGCAAGACGAAAATATGAGCTTAAACTCTACATTAGAGGATGGGTAAATTATTTTAAGCTTGCAGATATGCGATCTATTTTATTAAAAATAGATGAATGGTATCGCAGACGTTTACGCATGGTAATATGGAAACAATGGAAACGAATAAGAACCAAAGGGCGTAACCTAATTAAATTGGGGCTAGATAAGTATAAGGCATGGCAATTTGCGAATACAAGAAAAGGATATTGGCGTTCAGCTGGTAGCCCTATTTTGCAAAGGACAATAACAAACAAGAGTCTTTTAGATGCTGGATATTTCTTTTTCTCGGATTACTATAGGTTGAAGAAAGAGTAAATTAAGGAACCGCCGTATACGAGAACCGTACGTACGGTGGTGTGAGAGGACAGCTAGAGAATTAATCTCTAGCTTCCTACTCGATTGTTTTGACTTTATGATAAATTTTAATAAATAAAATGTAAAGAAAAAGGCTTAACGGAATCAGGATGTTATAAACGTTATGGCAAACTGTTATGTTAAAAGCTGAATGTGGCTTTACTGGCTACAACACTATGTATAGGTCATCGGGCGAATTTGTCGTTTATTGAAAGTTTCTACCTATTTAGAATGTACGCACCGTTTTAATTTTTTACTTTTGAAAACAGTAATTTATGAAAAAAATAAAAACGGTGCTCGATGCTATATTTAAA
>WTAG01000005.1 GCA_013139755.1 Methylomarinum sp.
AGGTATCTTAGGGGATAGAGAAGTCAAGGTCACAGGTCGCATGCAAGCCAACATTGCAGCGCCTATTCGAATGGCCGCCACGGAAGGTTTAGGCCTAGTTATGCTTCCCAAATTTATCGTGGGAAGAGATATCGAAAAAGGCAGACTACAGACCGTATTAGAACAATACAGCATATCCCCCTTAGAAATTCACGCTGTTTACCCCCACCGTAAATACTTATCAGCGAAAGTACGAGAGTTTCTGGATTTTTTACAAAACTGGATGCCTAATCGGGTAGGTATGGATTAACGCAAGCCATTCCTTAATCTTAATTTACAATATTAAACACGGGAAATTATGGAGGGCACAGAGTTTCAGCTTAATCTCTTTAGGGGACCTAAAGATTAAGTCAGTGGCCCCCTATGTAACAGCAAATCCAAGATATTTTAAGTAAAAAGTAAGATGGGCAAAACGATAGTGAGCCCATCTTTGCTCTGCTTCTCTACATTAATGTAGAGCCAGGGAGATTAGACGATTTTTTGGTGGTTGCTTTTAACAACTTTTACCACCGAAGTTCTTCTCTGTGTCCTCCATGTAATGCTTTTAAATCCAATAATCCTAACAACAGTCTACATCCGAATAAGAAGCAACACACCCGCAACAATTCCTAATATTGCAATCGTCATATCGCTATAAGGAAATGTAAAATGAAACAAAAATAGACTACTCCGTAACACCAACCAAATACCTAACAATAAAAGACCGACATCACTCAATTTACTTTTGACTGCATGCAAAAACAAAACTAGCCCCGCAACCAATGCCATTATAGACATCACCAGCTTTTCATAAGGAAAATGTAGATTTGTTAAATCCAGTACACCTTGAGTTATTAACCATAAAGCCAATATTAACAGTCCCCAATATTTCACAACAACTCCCTAAATTTCTTTTAATAAAATATGTCCCGAAGCATTACTCAGCTTAGTAAACTGCTCATAAGACTTCATTTCTGGAATACAATTTTGCCCTAACACTTCTAGAGCATTGAGTACTGAGTCTATTGTTAAAGCATTAATATCTCTAGCTGGCTGGTAAATATCGTATTCGCCTTCTAATACATTTAATTTGACAATAAGATGACACTCAATCAATACCGAAAGTGTTTTTTGCACAACAGAAACAGGTAACAACAAGCCTTGTGCTATCTCCTCTGCATCAGGTGACTTCTCGCCATTAGCAAAGCGCTGCACAATAAAATGACATACCTGCAAGGCAATATTCTTTTTAAGTGCATTGCTAAGATTAAAAAATTTGTCATTATGCTTAAAACTATCAAAGTTTTGCACATAAAATGAAATTTCGCAGCCCAGCAAAACAACAACCCAAACCAATTGCAACCAGATAATAAACAAAGGTAAAGCGGCAAAACTGCCGTAAATGGCATTATAACTTGATGCGCCCAATTGCAATGTTAAATAAGCCCATTGAACTAAATGATACATAACGCCTGTCACAACACCTGCAATAACACCGGCTTTAATATTTATTTTTTGGTTAGGCATAAATAAAAAAACGAAGCTAAATAGCAATGCCATAATGACTACAGGCGAAAAGCTCATGGCATAAATCACTAGCTTCGTGCCTAATTCAGGTAAATGAATTATCTCGACCAACCAGGTTATTTTTGTTTTAACAAAAACGGTCATACTACTAGACATAATCAACAAAACAGGAGCCAGCATCATTAGCGACATATAATCGCTCAATTTTCTTGCTAAGGGTCTATTCTCTTTGATACGCCAAATATGATTGAATGACTCCTCAATATTGCCAATCACTTTAATCACCGTCCAAAACAGCACTACCACCCCTATTCCTGCAACTACTCCTCCCTTGGTGCTGGATAACATATTCTGCGAAAATTCAATTAGCTGGAGCATCATAGTATCTTGCTCTGATGCCTTATCTAACAATTGCTGCTCTAGCATTTTTTCGAAGCCAAACCCTTTAGCAACCCCAAATAACAAGGCAATGATTGGCACGATAGACAGCAATGTATAAAGTGTTAAAGCCGAAGCCCTAAGCTGGCAAAGATCTCGACTGAAACCTTGAACGGACAATAAAACAATTTTTATTGCTTTAATAAAAACACTCTGAACTGATGACCTATTTTCATCAGACACCATCCAGATATCCTGTTTTATAAATTTCGTAATATTTAAGGTCATAAATTATTTTAAATTAAGATAAAACGGTGAACAAAATATTAACTTTAATCGTAAAAAAAGCAAGCATTACAGCGCAACCTAAAAAGCAACACCTTTACCACTCCCTCAATACTAAATGCTCTTATCTGGAATCTAACTAGGTAGTTCAATTTATTTTAATGCTTACCGGGTACGAACTTAATTGCAGGTTAAAACACATAGCGACCAAGTTGAGTTACGAATTATAGTCAGTAAAAAACATAACGACTCACTCTATTGCAATTAGTATTTATGTAGATAAAAATAAAATTAAAAAGGTTTTAGCCGTAGAAGAATCACCGCTATTACCGCAAACAATTTTCATCATTATGATGTGGACTATTTACCCATGCACTGATCGTTTTTCGCATCATCCCTTGATAAGCATCCACAGCCAATAATAACTGCATTGTTTCCAGAGTCGTTTGTTTATCCAACCAACGATTATAATTTTTATTCTCGATAATAACAGGCATACGCTGATGTATCGGATTTATCAGGGCATTGGCAGAGGTCGTAATAATAGTACAACTATAGATTGTTTCTGTGCCGTGCTCCCAATAATCCCAAAGTCCAGCAAAAGCGAACAACTGATGATCTTCACGACTAATACAATGGGCCTGTTTGCCTTGCTCAAGTTGTTGCCATTCATAAAACCCCGTAGCAGGGATTAGACAACGTCGTTGCTGATAAGCTGATTTAAAAGCAGGTTTCTCTGCCAATGTTTCTGCTCGGGCATTAATAAGATGGCTACTGATCTTACTATCTTTTGACCAATGAGGAATCAGCCCCCAAAGCAAGTTGACAGCTTTATTACTACCATCATCTAGTTGGACTATCGTCAGTATCTTTTGCCCCGGTGGAATATTGTAGCTGGTTTCATAGTGTGGCAATCGATGTAACCGAAATGTTTCAATGACTTGTTCAGGTGTTGCTGTTAAATTAAATCTGCCGCACATAAATACCTCTTCAGATAATTTTATATTTAGTCTAACAAAGTAGATCTGAATTTTTCATCTAATAAAATACCAAGGTTTTTTTTGAATTATACCTATTACTTAACCTGAAAATTATATTTAAGATATTACGTGCATATTCCTAAAGCTTTGCTAATATTACTTTCTAATCAAGGATAAAATAAAATGAAAAAACACCTTCCCATATTACTCATCTTGGTTTCGTATGGTTGCGCCACTCAACAAGAA
This sequence comes from Methylomarinum sp., assembly GCA_013139755.1. The sequence continues at coordinate 3,435 of WTAG01000005.1, forward strand.
AATGTTGTAAAAATGCAGCAACCACCTCATCAACCAGATTCAGTAAAAATTGACTCGAATCAATTGAGTTCAATCGGCCAAACTGATTCTAAAAAAATTACTACTCAAGCAATTTCCCCAGAAAAGAAAAGAATTAAAATTATTCCGTCAAAACCACGGCTTATTATCAAAAAACATAAAGCCGCTAAAGTAACATCTCTGAAAAACATTAATCACAAAACAGCTGTTTTATCCCCCGTACCATCAAGTATTAAGAAGACTGAACCAACAATTGTTGCAGCGATAGAAGAAAACACCCCATCAATAAAACCGAATAATATTTCTTTTAATCTTGAGCAATTACCACTCAATTTTGGTAGTACCTGGGTTTTAGATAGAAAGAAAGACAGTGTTTCAAATATCACTCGCTGTCTGCTCATCAGTCATAAGAAAAAATTTAATGATGGCTATAGTGAAGCAACAATTTCTTTGCAATTAACATCTGATACATTTTTTATAAAAACCAATTCCACAATAGACATGAGTTATCCTGATATCGGCATTTTCATAGATCAAAATGCACCTTTACCATTAGAGCAATTATTTGGCGACTCAAGTATACTAATAAAACAAAATACAAAAATAATTACAACGCAACTACTTCAGGGAAATGAACTATCTATTAAGTTAGGATTCTGGCCAACCTGGCCAAAATCAGAAACCCGTCGTATTGATTTCTCCCTTACTGATTTTGATAAGGCCTATCAGTCTTTTCTAGCTTGCGAAAAACTTTGACCTGATTTCTATTCTATTTATCTACAGGCACCATCATGAATTTACGTGTTAAATTTAACCTTGTTCTTGGTTTATCCAGTGCTGCTGGAATTGCATTCGCCGCATTATTTTCTTACCAACTATTACAGAAAAATGCGCGTGATGAAGTATTAGACAGTGCCCGTATAATGATGGAAAGCGCAATAGCCGTCAGGAGTTACACCGTAGCTGAGATTAAACCGTTACTCGCACTACAGCAAAAACGTCAATTTATAAAACAAACAGTGCCTGCTTATGCTGCTAATCAATATATTGCCAAACTGCAGAAAAAACACCCCGACTATAGTTATAAAGAAGCGACTCTAAACCCTACCAACCCCATAAACAGAGCCATTACCTGGGAAGCAGATATTATTAATTGGTTCCGGGGGCATGATGATGAAAAAGAATTAATTGGTGAACGAGATACTCCCACAGGCCCGGTTTTATACCTAAGCCGTCCAATTAAAATCAGCAATCCCAAATGTCTTGCTTGTCATAATACGCCTGCAACGGCACCAGAAACATTGATAGAAACCTATGGAACAGCTAATGGCTTTGGCTGGAAGCTTAATGAAGTAGTAGGCGCACAAATTGTTTCTGTCCCTATGTCTTTACCATTGAAACGCGCTGAAACGACTTTTTATACCTTTTTAACATTGATTGTTAGCGTTTTCGTATTAGTCGTCATCTTATTAAATATTCTGCTACATTATATCGTTATCAAACCTATCATATTGATTTCCAAACAGGCCGATAAAGTAAGCATGGGCGAACTGACTATCCCCGAGCTAAATTTAAAAGGAAATGACGAGGTCTGCTCTGCAAGCGAATCATTCAACCGCATGCATCGCAGTCTGGTAAACGCATTTACTATGTTAGAAGATGATGAAAACGATTAAACCAGCAATATTCATTTATAATCAAAAATCGTAGTTATGTTAACTGATCAACCTAAAAAAATAGATAAATATAGTATTCATTCCGTATTAGGTCATGGTGCTATGGGGGTTGTATATAAAGGCTACGATAAAGAAATTGATCGTCATGTTGCAATCAAAGTTCTACACCCTCATCTATTAAGCGGCGAAATGGGGGATGAACTTGAGCAACGTTTTAAAAACGAAGTTAAAGCAGCGGCGAAATGTTTACACCCAAACATTGTGACCATCTTTGATTGCGGTGTTAGTAATGGTTCGCCCTATATGGTCATGGAATATGTACAAGGTATCGACTTAAGGGAAATACTTAAATCTCAGCAAAAATTCAGCCTGGCACAAACCATAGGAATGACTTGCAACGTACTTGATGCATTATATGCTGCACATGAAATGGGTATAGTTCATCGAGATATAAAACCTGCTAATATCTTGTTGCTGGATACTGGTGTGGTTAAAGTAACAGATTTTGGTGTAGCCAGAATTGACAGTTCTGATTTAACCCAAATTGGTGATGTGATAGGTACACCTAGTTACATGTCACCGGAAGCAAAAGCAGGTGCACTGGTAGATAATCGTTCAGACCTATACTCTGCTGCACTGGTATTATTTGAACTACTCACATTTAAACGCCTTAAATCAACCCAGATAAACACAGAGACACTTGCCGAGGCATTGGAACATCTGGAGTTATCAAATCCCCAAAAACACCAGCTAATAAAAGTCTTTAATAAAGCATTAGAAACTAATCCAAAACAACGCTATCAAACGGCTTTACAACAATCTAAAGCATTAACAGAAATGCTTGAAGTATCTATAGACTCATACCAACAGGCAGATGCACTGGCCGAAACTGTTATTCAGCTAAGAAGCTCTATCAAACCAACTTTAGAATCAGGTAATTCTAATCAACACACCGCATCAAACCTTCCTCAGCACCCTTCTTCAGATTTAAGTATTGTAGAAAAAAGCCTGACCAAATATTTAGGTCCTATTGCCACAGTACTGGTAAAAAAACAGGCTAAAAAAAATACCACTATGGATCAGTTACTCAGTTCACTTTCCAGTCATATTCCCTCTACAAAAGAACGTGAAGACTTTATGCTGAGTCTGGAGTCATCAGGCATTTTAAAAACCGGCAACAGCAGAGCAGAAAGCCAAGTTCAAATTAGCTTATATTCTCAAAGTTCTTCTAATAACAATCAAAAATTATTTCTTTCTGAACAAGATATCGAAAAATTAACCAAAGAATTAATTATCTATCTCGGGCCTATTGCTAAACACATGATTAAATCGGCACTAAAAAAAGCAAGCACGCATGAGGAACTCAACACTATACTAGCCGATAAAATACCCGACCTAAAACAACGCCAGCGTTTTTTAGATAATCAATAGCTATGCTTCAATGTGACACAGAACAATAAATAACACC
>WTAG01000256.1 GCA_013139755.1 Methylomarinum sp.
CCAAGCTTTGTCACTAGGTTTAAGGGTGCAATACTGTTTTAATAGTTGAGAAAAATCGTTGCGATCAATTTCTTCCGCACCCAGGCTACTAAGATGATCAGAATGAACCTGGCAATCAATCAGTTGATAGCCCCATTCGGAAAGTTGTTTAACTGTATGATAAAAAGCCACTTTAGAGGCATCTGTTTTTCGATGAAACATGGATTCCCCAAAAAAAACCTGGCCTATAGCAATACCATATAAGCCCCCAACCAACTCACCATCAAACCAGGCTTCAAAAGAATGAGCGACACTCTGTTGATGCAGTTTATTATAGGCTTGGTACATGTCTTCAGTAATCCATGTGCCGGTTTCTTCAGTTCTTGGGGAGGCACAATATTGCATCACTTGAGGAAAGGCTTGGTCGTAAGTTAGCGTAAATATTTCTTTGCGTATGGTTTTTCTAAGGCTACGAGAGATATTTAAAGACTCAGGGAATAGCACTAAGCGAGGATTAGGTGACCACCATAAAATGGGCTCGTCTGGACTGAACCAAGGAAAAATACCTTGTCGGTACGCATTGATGATACGTTGAGGTGATAGACAGCCGCCAGCAGCTAATAAGCCGTCAGGGTCTGTAAGTGCTGTTTCTATTGCAGGAAAGTCTTGGTTAGGGTCTGATGGGTCGAGTATGGGTAGTTGCATAGTAATGGTTGGAAGAAATGGTGTAGGGGATGTATAGAGCGGAGTGATGACCGCTCTATACATCATCTATCAACAAAATCTACTATTTGGTTAGTTGAATCAATTGATAAATGTAGCCTTGAAGCAGTAAAGCGGAATCAAAGAATCAAAGTGTAAACCCTTGATTTCACTTCTTGGTTACATCAAGGCTACTAAAAACTAGCCTTCTAACTCATCCAAAAACTTCTCAGCATCTAACGCAGCCATACAACCAGCACCGGCAGAAGTAATTGCCTGTTTGTAATGCGAGTCCATCACATCACCTGCTGCAAATACACCTTTTACACTGGTTGCGGTTGCATTGCCATTTATACCACTATTGACTTTAATATAGCCGTGTTCCATATCCAGTTGACCATCAAAAATGCCTGTATTAGGGGTATGGCCAATGGCTATAAATACACCGTGAACATCCAGTTCTTCGGTTGAATCATCTTGAGTGCTTTTAATACGAAGACCGGTAACACCCATGTCATCGCCTAATACTTCATCTAAAGTAGTATTCCATTTAATAACAACATTACCGTTTTTAGACTTTTCAATTAACTTATCCGCTAAAATCTTTTCAGAACGAAATTTGTCTCGACGATGGATAACGGTAACTTCTGAGGCAATGTGAGATAAATAAAGCGCTTCTTCAACCGCAGTATTTCCCCCACCGACAACAGCGACTGGTTTGTTACGATAGAAAAAACCATCGCAAGTTGCACAGGCTGATACGCCTTTACCTTTAAAAGCTTCTTCTGACTCCATGCCTAAATACATAGCTGAAGCGCCTGTCGCTATGATTAAAGCATCACAAGTATAAGTAGACGAATCACCTGTCAGTACAAAAGGGCGAGCTGATAAGTCAGTGGTATGAATATGGTCAAAAATTATTTCAGTATTAAAACGTTCGGCATGTCAACGCATGCGTTCCATTAAATCAGGTCCTTGAAGTCCTTCAACATCCCCTGGCCAGTTATCAACCTCAGTCGTTGTGGTTAATTGACCGCCTTGCTGCATACCTGTAATCATCACTGGGTTTAAGTTGGCTCTAGCAGCATAGACTGCTGCAGTATATCCAGCAGGTCCTGATCCAAGAATCAAAAGTTTGCAGTGTTTTGTTTCACTCATTAAAAGTTCTCCTTCAAGGATTTGTAAAATTTTAAGCTGTATCTGTGGCTTCAATACGACTTGTACGGTAATGAAGTAACGGATTTAGGTTTTAATTATACGTTAGTTTTATTGATAGTTGAAAAACTATAAAGGCTAAGCAGGGCTTATAAATAACCGCTTAAACATTTCATGTGAAAACTATCATTATTAATCTATAATTATGTTTTACCAGATTTTTTATGTAGGAATTATGTCAGCAGTTATTGAAGAAAAGACAGTTCGTGGATTGCGTGAGATTGCGTTGTTAGGCTTTCTGACAGTCGCCTTGTTTTTGTTAATTGCGCTGGTTACTTTTAGTAATGAAGATGCAGGTTGGACTCATAGCGGCTCTATGAACTCTATTAATAATGCCTGTGGCATGGCAGGTGCTTGGGTCGCTGATTTTGCATTAAGCATTTTTGGTTTAATGGCTTATTTATTTCCGGCAATGATTTTATGGCTAGGTTATCTTATTTATACCAAAGCTGATAAGCCGCGAGGTAAGTTTATTATTTTTATTCGCTGGCTAGGGTTTATAGTTACACTTATTGCGGGTAGTGCTATTTTTTCCTTACATGTTTTAAGAATGAGTGTTGAGTTGCCGGGCCGCACTGGCGGCGTACTTGGGCAAGAGGTAGGGGATGCTTTATTAGTCGTTTTAGGAAACTCCGGTGCTACTTTATTGGTATTGGCATTTTTTTTAGCGGGAATAACACTTTTTACCGGATTGTCATGGGTTTCCTTGCTCGATTTTGTAGGTAAATATACTCTAGCTGCCTGTAGTAAGTTTTATAAGTGGATGTTATCTCTCTATGATGCTTATAGAGATCAGCAGGCAATGGAGTCAAAAGTTAAAAAAGAAAAGCCTCAACGAGTTGATGCTCCTAAGGCTTTAAAAAAAGAAAAATCAAAAATTGCACCTGTTATCAATATCATTGAAAAGAGTAAAAAAGCGGTTAAAGAAAAGCAGATAGACTTGTTTGAGAAACCGTTTGATATGGATGCATATGAAGGACGGTTACCCCCTTTAGAATTACTTGATAAGCGAATAGTTAAAGTAAAAGGCTATTCAGAAACTGATTTAGAAGAAATCTCACGTCGTGTAGAGGATGTATTACAGGACTTTAATTTGGTTGTAGAAGTTGTCGCTGTACACCCTGGGCCTGTTATTACACGTTTTGAATTAAATTTAGCTGCGGGTATAAAAGTAAGTCGAATCAGTGGCTTATCTAAAGATATTGCGCGAGGCTTGTCGGTTACCAGTGTGCGCATTGTTGAGGTAATTCAAGGTAAGTCAGTGATAGGTTTGGAAATTCCTAATCAAGAGCGAGAAATGGTGTCTTTAAGGGATTTGATTGACACAAAAAAATTTGATAAGGCTAAATCAAAATTAACATTTGCTATGGGTAAAGATATTGCAGGTGAGCCAGTTGTGGCCGACCTTGGAAAAATGCCTCATGCTTTGGTTGCCGGTACCACAGGTTCAGGTAAATCAGTGGCAATTAACACCATGATTTTGAGTTTGCTTTATAAAGCAACACCAGAAGAAGTGCGTATGATAATGATAGATCCCAAAATGTTGGAGCTATCTGTCTATGAAGGTATTCCTCATCTATTAACACCAGTAGTAACGGATATGAAGGATGCCCAAAATGCATTGCGCTGGGCTGTTGCAGAAATGGAAAGACGTTATAAGTTAATGTCTAAAGTGGGAGTGCGTAATTTAGCGGGGTTTAATCAGTTAATTAAAGAGGCAGAAGAGAAGGGTGAGCCGATTCGCGATCCTTTATTTCAATTAACAGAACCTTTGGAAGAGGGTGAGTCATTCCCTGTATTAACCACATTACCTAGTATTGTTATTGTCATTGATGAATTAGCCGATATGATGATGATTGTCGGAAAAAAAG
>WTAG01000495.1 GCA_013139755.1 Methylomarinum sp.
AAACCCTAAGCCACTATATTACAGAGAAGCCTTTCTTGATGAAAAATTGGCTGAGTTTATGGCTGTCAATAACTATGCCGATCCAAACCTCATCCCCCCAGATGAATTCGTAACCTGGGTGTTTCCAGAGTTATTCAAATCACGCTTACCTCGCTACCAATTAATTGCCGACCAATACGGCTATACCGTTGATGCTAACGACATTGCTAAAGTATCAACTGAAGATGAGTTTATTCAGCTAATTGCTAGTGCTATCGCTCAGCAAGGGGAATACTAATCATGCCATTAGTTGCTCACACCCACTTACCTACTTTTCAGCGCCTAATAGAAGAAGGCGAAGATATACTTAATCCTTCGCGTGCCAGTCACCAACATATTCGTGAGCTACACATTGGGCTACTCAACATCATGCCCGATGCAGCACTTGAAGCAACCGAACGTCAATTCTTTCGTCTTGTTGGTGCATGCAACCAGATTGCTCAGTTTCATGTACACCCTTTTACAATCGAAGGCCTGGAAAGAGGAGAAGAAGCACAACAACATATTGCGCAATATTACGAATCTTTTGAGCAGATTAAACTGGATGGATTGGATGCTTTAATCATCAGTGGCGCTAATGTCACTCACGCGCATTTATCTGAAGAAGACTTCTGGAAGCCCCTAACAGAAGTATTTGACTGGGCAAAACAAAACGTCACATCAACCCTCTGTTCATGTCTTGCTACTCACGCTTTAATTGAATATTGTTATGGCATTGAACGCACACCACAACCAGCAAAACGCTGGGGGGTGTTCTCACATAAAGTATTAGACCGCACTCATCCACTCGTCTGCGAAATCAACACCCGGTTTGATGTACCTCACTCCCGATTTAATGAAATATTTCAAAAGGATATAGAGGAAAAAGGGCTTAAAGTGTTAGCCGCCAGCCCACAAGCAGGCGTTCATCTTGCCGTTAGTCCAGATGGTTTCAGGGTCGTGTTCTTTCAAGGCCATCCTGAATATGATGCGATTAGTTTATTAAAAGAATATAAACGTGAAGTCATGCGTTTTTATCATGATGAGATAGATAATTACCCCCCTTATCCAGAGAATTATTATGATGAGCAGGCTATTCAGATTTTAGTTGATTATGAACAGCATTTAAAACAAGCTAAAAAAGAAAACCTGCCTTTAGCTGACTTTCCAGAAAACATGCTTTTAGATCACCTTGATAATACCTGGCGAGATACTGCAAGAGCAGTTTTTAACAACTGGTTAGGTAAGGTTTACCAGATCACTAATCAGGACAGACGCCTGCCCTTTATGGAAGATATTGATCCTAATAATCCTCTAGGAATAAAGAACTAAAACCTCATACCCTAATGCATAAACAATTTCTACAACAGGCAATAGACTTAGCTCACAACAATGTAACCCATCAGCAAGGGGGCCCTTATGGTGCGGTCATTGTGAAAGCAGGAATTGTTATTGCAGAAAGTGCCAATTGTGTAACCAGGAATGTTGATCCAACAGCTCACGCAGAAATCATGGCTATTCGGATTGCCTGTAAGAAACTCAATAATTTTAAGCTTAGTGACTGCATACTCTATAGCAGTTGTGAACCTTGCCCCATGTGTTTAGGCGCTATTTATTGGGCAGGACTTAAGAAAGTTTATTATGCCTGTTCACGTCAAGACGCGGCAAAAGCGGGTTTTGATGACAGTTTTATCTACGATGAAATCGCTTTATCACCAGAAAAGCGTCATATTGCCATGCAACAACTGACGTTAGCCAATACACAGCAGCCATTTCAGGCATGGCAGACTCAGAATGACAAAGTACCCTATTAGTGATGGAGCAAAAACTGGCACCTAACGATACTATCAAGAAATGTAGAACAGGAAAATGCGAATACTCCATTATTTTTAGTGAATGAAACCTTTTCCCATTCTACAATTTGCGCCACTTATTCTGCCGGAGCAGCTTCCTCAGCAACATCACCGGCTTTCTTTACTTTTATCAACCAACCGTCTTTAGTTCTACACTCACCTTTTTGTGCCTTGGCTTTTAAATGTATTCTTGCATATTTACCATTTAAAACAGCCGGCAACTTAGCAGTGACTTGATAAAAACTTTTCTTATCAACAATAGTTAGATCAAGTGGCTGATCTTTTGCTACAGCCCTAATTGTTGTTGGATCTGCAATCCCTGAAACAGTAAAGCCAATTTCGGCTTCTGGCTCAACTTCTGGAACAGGCGTATCTTTGGTTTTTTCTGGCGGAGAAAATGTTTTAAATTTGGGAGCAAAACATTGCTCATCGATATTACCTGCATTATATGCATATGCAGAACTGGGAAAAAGCATTGCCCCGACAATCGCGGTATTTAATAAGAATTTTGTTATTTTCATAGTCAGCCTCTGGTTTTCATTATATTGGGTAACTTAGGACAGCTCTAAGCCACCAACGGTAGATCGGACTTTAGTCCCCTAGCAAGTTACACTAAAAAATAAAGCGGACTAAAGCCCGCTCTACACTTCCCTGCAAAATTATATTTATAACGCATACCATAACACTCCTTTACAGTGAACTTAGACTAAACTTTAATCACTTTTAAAAAGCAATTCAACAATCTTTAAATTATTTTGCTACTAATTTATATTTATCTTGCGCTCTACTTTGTTCAGATAACCCTTCAGTTCTCAGCATTCTATCTTCCACTAAGGCCTTATTCAAAGCGACTCTTTCCCCTTGGTAAAAAATTCTATATATATTATAACCATCCTCTACATTAACCCATGCAACCGTCTTAACCATCGCTAAAGATTCAATATAATCCG
>WTAG01000124.1 GCA_013139755.1 Methylomarinum sp.
TTGGTATTAATATGAATACCGACCATACCTTAGAAGAAGTTGGCAAACAATTTGATGTTACCCGTGAGCGTATCAGACAAATTGAAGCGAAAGCATTACGTAAATTAAGACACCCATCAAGATCAGAACAGTTAAGATGTTTTCTTGATGGTGAAAATTAAGCTAAAATATATTTTCAGTTAATATTTTAGGGCCCTTAGCTCAGTTGGTTAGAGCATCCGACTCATAATCGGCAGGTCCCCAGTTCGAGTCTGGGAGGGCCCACCATAATAAAGAAAAGCCGCATTTGTGGCTTTTTTTATATCAACAACGGCGTGTTTATATATTTTGCGCACCTGTATTTAATCGTGAGGAATCACTATGAGTAATAATTTTATTTTTACATCAGAGTCTGTATCAGAAGGACACCCTGATAAGGTTGCAGATCAAATTTCTGATGCTGTAGTAGATGCATTATTAGTGCAGGATCCTAAATCTAGGGTGGCTTGTGAGACCATGATTAAAACAGGCATGGTTATTTTAGCTGGAGAGGTTACAACGGATGCATTGGTTGATACTGAAGAGTTAGTTCGAAAAGTAGTCTGTGAAATTGGTTATAATAATGGCGATGTGGGTTTTGATGGTAAGACTTGCGCTGTTCTTAATGCGATAGGTAAACAGTCAGCTGATATCTCCATGGGTGTCGATGATAGTGAAGATCATGAGCAAGGAGCAGGTGATCAAGGCTTAATGTTTGGTTACGCCAGCAATGAAACCGATGTATTAATGCCTGCACCAATTACTTATTCTCACCGTTTGGTAGAGCGTCAAGCAGAGATTCGTAAGAACAATACATTGCCATGGTTGCGACCTGATGCAAAAAGTCAAATTACCTTCCGATACGAAGATCATAAGCCTGTAGCGATTGATGCAGTTGTACTTTCAACACAGCATTCGCCAGAGATTGGTGGCAAGCTGTTGGAAGAAGCGGTAATGGATGAAATTATTATCCCAACGCTGCCAAAAGAATGGTTACATGCGGACACTAAATATTTTATTAATCCAACAGGTCAATTTATTATTGGCGGGCCTGTGGGTGACTGTGGTTTAACCGGTCGTAAAATTATTGTTGATACATACGGTGGTATGGCGAGACATGGTGGCGGTGCTTTTTCGGGTAAAGATCCTTCAAAAGTGGATAGATCAGCGGCTTACATGGCTAGATATGTAGCTAAAAATATTGTTTCGGCAGGTTTGGCTGATCGCTGTGAGATTCAAGTATCTTATGCGATCGGTGTTGCTGAGCCTACATCAATTGCGGTCGATACTTTTGGTACAGGAAAGATTGATGAAGATAAAATGGTTACTCTTATTAGAGAGCATTTTGACTTAAGACCTAAAGGCTTAATTGCGCAGTTAGGACTATTAAAACCAATTTACCAAAAAACAGCAGCTTACGGTCATTTTGGTCGTACAGAAGATTCATTTAGCTGGGAAAAAACAGATAAAGTTGATGAATTAAAAAATGCGGCAGGGCTTTAATTGTTTCAATTAATCACTTTAAGAAATTGAGTAGGACATAAAATGAGTACACAAGATTATAAAGTTGCAGATATTGCGCTGGCTGAATGGGGTCGTAAAGAAACTGCAATCGCTGAAACTGAAATGCCTGGTTTAATGGCATTACGTGAAGAATTTGGTGATAAAAAACCTTTAAAAGGTGCGCGTATTGCTGGTTGTTTGCATATGACAATTCAGACTGCAGTGTTAATTGAGACATTAACCGCATTAGGCGCTGAAGTAAGATGGTCTTCTTGTAATATTTTTTCTACTCAAGATCATGCGGCAGCAGCAATGGCTGATGCGGGTATTCCTGTTTTTGCCTGGAAAGGTGAGACAGAAGAAGAAGCTGAATGGTGTATTGAGCAAACAATCATTGGTCCAGATGGTTGGCGTCCCAATATGATTCTGGATGATGGTGGCGATTTAACCATCATGATGCATGAAAAATTTCCAGAGTTAATGGCAGATGTTAAAGGCTTGTCTGAAGAGACAACAACGGGCGTACTCCGTTTATATGAAATGGTAGCAAAGGGTACCTTAAAAACACCTGCGTTTAATGTGAATGATTCAGTGACTAAGTCTAAATTTGATAATTTATATGGTTGTCGTGAATCATTGGTTGATGGTATCAAGCGTGCAACTGATGTCATGGTTGCAGGTAAAATAGCGATTGTTTGTGGTTATGGTGATGTGGGTAAAGGTTGTGCGCAGTCATTACGTGGTCTGGGTGCTACTGTATGGGTAACAGAAATTGATCCTATCTGTGCATTGCAAGCATCAATGGAAGGTTTTCGCGTTGTAACGATGGAAGAAGCGGCACCAATCGCTAATATCTTTGTGACAGCAACAGGGAACTTCCATATTATTACCCATGATCATATGGCGGCAATGAAAAATAATGCCATAGTTTGTAATATTGGCCATTTTGATTCTGAAATTGAAATTGCTGCATTACGCCAATATACTTGGGAAAATATTAAGCCCCAGGTGGACCATGTTATTTTTCCTGATGGAAAAAGACTGATTATTTTGGCAGAAGGACGTTTGGTTAACTTGGGTTGTGCAACTGGCCACCCAAGCTTTGTAATGTCTAATTCATTCTGTAACCAAGTATTAGCGCAAATTGAATTGTGGGAAAATGCAGCTGATTATGAAAATAATGTGTATATCTTGCCTAAGAAGCTTGATGAAAAAGTGGCAAGATCACATTTAGCGCAATTAGGTGTTAACTTAACAGAGTTGACCGCAGAGCAGGCAAGCTACATTAATGTGCCTGTTGAAGGTCCATATAAGCCTGATCATTATCGCTATTAAGCAATAGTAAAATGTTATTGTGAGAAAAGGGGCTTGATAGCCCCTTTTTTTATGCCTAGAATAAATCAGTAGGCACAAGGTCTTCGGCAATACTTTATTGCTGAGGCAATTAGGAGCGTGACCTCGTTATCACAGATAATATAAACACCAAAATAAAGCATGCGAACTTCAAGATTGTATATTTCAGATTCACTCAATACAGGCCAAAAAGTTGAACTTAAAGAAGACGGTGCTCATTATGTAAGAACAGTACTTCGATTAAAAAAAGATAATAAAATCATCTTGTTTAATGGGCTGGGTGGTGAGTTTTTATCAGTCATTGATGAAGTGAGTCGTAAGAGGGTGGTGATTGATGTTATCGAGAGAATTGATAGATCAGTAGAATCTCCATTGCATATTAACTTAGGATTGGGTATATCGCGAGGAGATAGAATGGATTGGGCAGTACAAAAATCAGTTGAGTTGGGGGTGAATTGTTTAACACCTCTAATGATGGAGCGCTGTGTGGTTAAGTTTACAGCGGACAAAAAACAGCAAAGACTACAACATTGGCAGCATATAGTTCAGCATGCAGCTGAACAGAGCGGTCGTACTATTTTACCAGACTTAAATGATATCGATACTTTAGCTGAATGGGTTAAGCAGCAAATTGGCTTAAAAGTGTTTTTAGACCCTTACGCAGAAAAGTCATTATTCGAATTAAAGCCTGATAACATGAAGGTGACATTATTAGCCGGTCCAGAAGGTGGCTTCAGTGATCAAGAAAGAGAACTTGCAATAGCGGCTGAATTTATTCCTGTTCGATTAGGTAGTCGTATCTTGCGTACTGAAACGGCATCACTGGCTGCTTTATCAGCAGTACAAATGTTATGGGGAGACTTTGTTTAATGAAAACAATTTATTATGCCTTAGTACCTTTGCTTATTTTATTATTTTTTGCAGCCATTTCATCGGTTATCAGTTACCTCATATTGATGATTGCTGGTGATGTAGTGTCTATGCGAAAAATTGTTAGTAAAGCGGCGCAGATATTCCTGTTAATAAGCATCTTTCCATTAAGGCATTATTTAAAATTGACTTGGTCTGATATTGGCTTCGCAGCTAAATCCATTTTTTTTAAACAAATAGGGTATGGCTTGATACTCGGTTTAATAACATTAATGCCAGTGATGATAGCGTTATATGCCATGGACATCAGTATTATTGATCAAGCCCGGGAATGGACTGCTGAGAAAATAATAAGCAGAGTGTCATTGGCGTTGTTGTTGGCATTATTGATTTCCTTTGCAGAGGAGCCGCTTTTTAGTGGCATTTTATTGGCAGGATTAAGAAAAAAAATGTGGCTAGGTTTGGCTGCATTTTTAAGTGCAACTTATTATGCTGCTTTTCATTTTGTTAAAACAAAAACAGATATTCCTTATGATGAGTTAACAATAGGTAGTGGTTTTCAATTAATGGCCGAAGCCTTTGCAAATTTATTAAATCCGGAAATTGGCTCAGCTTTTATTGCGTTGCTAGTCGTTGGCTTATTTTTAGTGACGATTAGAACGCAGATTGAAAGCAGTATAGGCATTTGTATTGGTTGTCATGCAGCATGGGTGTGGCAGATCAAACTAGGCAAGGATTTTTTTAATACTAACTCAAATTCTGAGTATTATTATTTAGTGAGTAATTACTACGACGGTGTGGTTGGGCCACTGGTTTCAGTGTGGTTGTCGTTAGCTATAGTGGGTTATTTTATTTGGAAAAAATTCTATATAAAGTAAACCATTTTTCCTTTGCGCGATCAAACTGTATTAGATAAATTCTAAGTTAAATCGCGCCGAGGGCTTCAATATGACAAGGATTTAATCTCTGAAATTCTCAAACTGTAAAGGCAGCTCAATAGAGTCGTCGGCTCTAAGCATTGCAATAACTTGCTGTAGATCATCTCTTTTTTTACCAGTCACTCGCAGTTTTTCTCCTTGAATCGCAGTTTGAACCTTAAGCTTTTTGTCTTTAATTAATTTGACGATTTTTTTGGCGATAGGGGGTTCAATTCCTTGGTTAAGCGAAATAGGTTGTTGTGCTGTTTTGCCGGTATCTTGAATATTTCCTGATTCCATGCAGGCAATGTCAATTCCTCGCTTGGTCATTTTGGAAAAAAGAATAGGTAGCATTTGTTGTAATTGAAAAGTAGATGCAGCATGCATGATGATGCTTTCGTCTTGTAATTCAAAATTAGCATTAGAGCCTTTAAAGTCAAAACGGGTAGTGACTTCTTTGTTGGCTTGGTCAACAGCATTGTGGACTTCGTGAGCGTCAAATTCAGAAACAATATCAAATGATGGCATATGTGTATTAAAATGGAAAGATAATGAATTGTAACTATAATTCCGTCATACATAATATTCAATGTCTTTTTAGCTAAAAATTATGAGAATACAGTTTAATAAAGTGTTATTAGTTTTCCTTTGCTGTTTAGTGACTTTTTTTAACCTGGGCTGTTCGTCTAGCAGAGATGTAAAAGGTCGGGATTTTGAATTAAGTTCGGTGGTTAAGAATGATATTGATTTAGTGTCAGAAATGCATCAGCTGGTTGTGTTTGATGCATTGAAAGGTTTGGCGGTAAAGCTTTATAAACGTAATCCAAAAGAATGGAAAAAAGAGGGCTATGAAACCTTGGAGGCAGCAGTTGATGCAATAACAGCGTATCCATTTCCAGAGGTAGAGGGTAAAACAAGTGTTGACTGTATTCGTTTAGCATTTGATGAAAACTATCAGGGCGACAGGGTTAAAGCATTTATTGTGGGTACTGAAACTATGATATTAGCTTCGTATGATGGAAACCGATCTTTCTATTTGTATAATATGCTGGAAGCTCAGTCGCTTTATGACAGCGCCAGAAATATAGAATTAGCCTCATGGTTGGTACGGACAAAATATAAAGCAAATGGTGAGTTATTTTTGCTTAGCTCTAATGGTTCAGAGGATGTTAATTTAAGTTTTGAGCGATTATTTGGCAAGATGATTAATGCGCAAGATATGATCGCCCAGATTATGGCTGATAGAAATCATAGGCAAATCAAAAACGTTATTCAGTCTCTTGCTACCGCTTTTATACCGATTTAATGAAATCAGCGATTGCTTTAATTCGTAAGTTACGAATAGCGTCACCAATTTTCGAGCCTTTTAATTCACTGCTTAATATGCTTGATGTATCAATTTTTCTTGCAGCTTCAGCCGCTTTAATTAGATAGACTGATTGGGGGTAAGGGGTGTTTTCCAGCCCAGTTCGGCCTTTAGCATCCGCTTCACAAGCCAGTACAAAATCTTCTATTGTTGAATTGGATGTTTTAAAAGCCCCTAAGGTGTTTAGCATGTCGGTTAAGGTGCTGGCTTTTAATTCAAATACTCTATGGCAATGGGTGTGGTAATTCATCACCTGAGTTGAAAGTGTTTTAAAGGCTTTGGGGATGCGTAAGCGGCTGCAAAACCTTTCTAGAATAGGCAGGCCCTTTTGTTCGTGGCCATGATGACTGGGCCATTTACTTGGTTCTGTTTCTGCTTTGCCTAAATCATGCAGTAACGCCGCTAAACGCACCTCGGGTTTATTTGAGAGTTTGCTTGCTTGTTCCAGGCTAAGTAAGCTATGAATACCTGTATCAACTTCTGGGTGAAACTTTTCTGGTTGAGGGATGCCAAAAAGCTTATCAATTTCAGGAAAAACAGACTGTAAGGCGTTGCACTCTTTTAAGGTGTGGAAGAATGCGGTGGGTGTTTTCTCAGATAATGTTTTGTGTAATTCAGCCCATACCCGTTCGGCAACTAAATGCTCTGTTTCACCATTACTGACCATCTGTTTCATTAAGTCCAGTGTTTCATCTGCAATGGTAAAGCCTAAATGAGCGTAACGTGCTGAAAAACGAGCAATGCGTAATACTCTGACTGGATCTTCACTAAAGGCAGGGGAAATGTGTCGAAAAATACGTCGTTCAATATCTTTTTTGCCATTGTAGGGGTCAATTAGACTGCCCTGTTCATCCATGGCAATGGCATTGATGGTTAAATCCCGGCGTATCAGGTCTTGTTCTAAAGTGACTTCGGGGGAGGCATGAACAGTAAAGCCTTTGTAACCGGGTGCTGTTTTTCGTTCAGTACGTGCTAGAGCATATTCGTCTTGTGTTTTAGGGTGTAAGAAAACTGGAAAATCCTTTCCTACAGGCCTAAAGCCTTGTTTGACCATGGATTCAGGGGTTTCACCAATGACTACCCAGTCTTTTTCTTTAACCGGGTAATTAAGCAAATAATCTCTAACCGCACCACCCACCAGAAATGTTTTCATTGAATCTGTTACTCGCCACATATTATGAATAGAGGATTTTAACAGGCGGTGCAAAAGGTGTTGGAAAAATATAGTACAGTTCCCTACCTGCCAAGTTTAAACAGGGATCAAATTTAGAATGACTTTATCGAGAATAGAAAGATGTTAACGCTTATTATATTGACCATGCTTTTAGGTGTTATTGCAGGATTATTAGCAGGTCTATTTGGTTTGGGAGGTGGAGTGGTTATTGTTCCGGCATTGGTTTGGGTGTTTTCAGCTTATGCCTTTCCAAGTGAGCAAATTATGATTATGGCGATAGCGACTTCACTGGCAGCAATAATTCCCACTTCAATTTCATCAATGATTAGTCATCATAAGCTGGGGGCAATTCAGTGGGATAGGGTTTTAAGATTGGTGCCTGGAATTGTTTTGGGTGCAGGGTTAGGTGCTGTTATTGCCGATTTAGTTGATGCAGAAGTTTTAAAGAGGTTTTTTATCTGTTATTTATTTTATACGGGGATTCACATGGCTTTACCATCTAGGCCGGTTAAGCATGAGGTAAAAACAAATAAAGGCATGGATTATCTTGTGGGTAATGGTATTGGTTTTTTATCATCCCTTTTAGGAATTGGCGGTGGAACCTTAACTGTTCCTTATTTGTTGGGTAGGCAAGTTGCGATGAAAAATGCCGTGGCTATTTCTGGTGCTTGCGGGTTGCCTATTGCCCTGTCGGGAACGGTGATGTATGCATTACTAGGGCGAGGAGATATGCTGTTACCAGAGTGGAGTATGGGGTATGTTTATTTACCCGCTTTGTGTGGCATTGTCAGTTGTAGTGTTTTTGTTGCACCTTTAGGTGCAAAATTGGCGCATATATTACCCGCCAAAAAGCTGAAGAGGTATTTTTCAGTAGTGATTTTTCTAATCGTTTTTAAAATGCTTGTAAGTTAAGATCAAGTTACTAAGCTTAATGATATTGAGTAAAAGGCTCTTTGTATTTAGAGCCTTTTACCTGTCTTTTTATCTGGGTCTAATACTAATTTCTACGCGACGGTTTTGTGCGCGTCCCATTGCTGAATCATTAGAGGCAACAGGGTAGCGTTCGCCAAAGCCTCGAGCTTGAATGCGGCCGTGATGAACACCTGTTCGCACAATATAGCTAGCAACACTATTTGCGCGTTGTTCAGATAATGTTTGGTTGGTTGAGTCGCTACCGGTTGAATCAGTAAAACCTGAAATATCAATGCTGGTATTGTCAAATTCTTTTAAGACAATGCCGACAGAATCTAATATTGAGTAAAAATTAGCGTTGATATTAGATGAGTTTGTGGCAAACGTAATATTGCCAGGCATGATTAGCTTAAGGTTATCGCCTTGTCTTTGAACTCTAACCCCTGTGCCTTCCAGGCGCGCACGCAATTGTGCTTCTTGGCGATCCATATAATAACCTGCTCCTGCACCAGCAGCAGCCCCCGCTCCTGCACCAATTAAAGCACCTTCTCCGCCACCAGCAAGTGCTCCAATGCCCGCGCCAACAGCAGCGCCAGCAAGTCCGCCCCATGCAGTGTTGGCTACTTTTTCTTCACCAGTATATGGGTCAATGGCGCAGCCGGTTGTTAATGTGGCTGCTAAAATTAAACCTGCTATTTTTTTCATGTTAAGTTTCCTTGATGTGTAAGTAGTTACAATAATAGTACAGAGTTTTACTTAATGGGTGCTGAATATTGAATTAATAGGGTTAATAAGGTTTGGGTTAATAATAGATTATTTTTCGATATATAATCTTCTGTAAATTTGCTTTTTTCAAAACTTGGCGATCCTTATTTTGAGAGAAGTAAAAAATGCTGGCAGTATTGGTTTATTATTCAGGTGTTAGCGGATGAATATCGTGCTCTCCATGAGTATCGCCAGTAATGATAGTATTAACATCTTCTTCTAGACCTGGGCAAGAAGAGTGTCCAATACCAGATGCACTAACACCATCTTTGATGTCATATATAATATTGTCGGCATATTGTAAGGACTTACCTTTACTATCAGCGTCATGGTTATATAGAGAGAGGTTGTCACGGACTCTCAAAGCTATATTATGATCTGCGCAGGATGTATCGCCACTTACACCGACACCGCCAATAATTTCACCATTAGCGTTTAGTCGGCAATATTTGCCGATTGCTATTAAAAAATTCTGTTAGTTGTGAAATAAAGGATATAATGGTCGGTTAATTTAAGAATTTTGGTTAGGTGGGGTCATGCAAATTATTCAGGAAGCACTCACGTTTGATGATGTTTTATTAGTTCCAGCACATTCAACGGTGCTACCACGTGAAGTCGAATTAAAAACAAAACTAACACGGAAGATATCGCTTAATATTCCAATGGTCTCCGCGGCTATGGATACGGTAACAGAGGCGAGACTTGCTATTGCTATTGCTCAGGAAGGTGGAATTGGTATTATTCATAAGAATATGACAGTTGAAGAGCAGGCGCGAGAAGTTAGCCATGTTAAAAAGTATGAGAGTGGAGTTATTAAAGATCCTATTACTGTTTCGTCAGATGCGACTGTTAGAGAAGTGATTGAACTGACTCGGGCGGAGAATATTTCGGGTGTGCCAGTTGTGGATGGTGATGACTTGATGGGGATTGTGACCAGTCGTGATTTACGTTTTGAGACACGGCTAGATGAAAAAGTAACATCAGTTATGACGCCTAAAGAACGACTGATTACTGTCAATGAGTCTGCTAAACATAAGGAAGCTATTGCTTTATTGCATGAGCATCGTATCGAGAAGGTTTTAGTTGTTAATGATGACTTTCATTTGTGCGGCATGATTACGGTTAAAGATATTCAGAAGGCTAAAGACTATCCAAATGCCTGTAAAGATGATCAAGAAAGATTAAGAGTCGGTGCAGCAGTAGGAACGGGTGAAGGGACAGAAGAGCGAGTGGCTGCGTTAGTTAAAGCGGGTGTTGATGTGATTATTGTCGATACAGCACACGGCCATTCTCAAGGTGTTCTGGATCGAGTGCGCTGGGTTAAAACCAATTACCCTGATGTAGAGGTTATCGGTGGAAATATTGCGACAGCAGACGCTGCAAAAGCATTAGTTGAAGCCGGTGCTGATGGCGTTAAAGTGGGGATTGGTCCTGGCTCTATTTGTACCACACGAATTGTTGCAGGTGTCGGTGTACCGCAAATTACGGCGATTAGTAATGTGGCTGATGCATTAAAAGGCACAGGTGTTCCTTTAATTGCTGATGGCGGTATTCGTTATTCAGGTGATGTTGCTAAAGCATTGGCGGCAGGCGCACATGCCGTTATGTTAGGTGGGTTGTTTGCTGGTACGGAGGAAGCACCTGGAGAAATTGAGTTATTTCAGGGACGTTCATACAAATCATATCGTGGTATGGGATCTTTAGGAGCGATGTCACAAAAGCAAGGTTCTAGTGATCGATATTTTCAGGAAGAAGATAGTGTCGAAAAATTGGTGCCAGAAGGAATAGAAGGCCGTGTGGCATATAAAGGCAGTATGTTAGGGATTATCCATCAGTTATTAGGTGGCGTTAAATCAAGTATGGGCTATACAGGAAGCCGGAGCATTGAAATAATGCATGATAAGGTGCAGTTTGTACGCGTCACCAGTGCAGGCATGAGAGAAAGTCATGTACATGATGTACAGATTACTAAAGAAGCACCTAATTATCAGGTGAGTTAGTAAAAGTTGGGCTGACTTTAGTCTGCTACCTGGGTTGTAAGATTAAGGTATTTTCATAGGGGCTCATGTTGAGCCCCTATTTATTTAAGTATTTAATAGCGAGCGAGTTTCACCGTGAATTCACAACAATCAGCGAATATTCATTCGCATAAAATCCTTATTTTAGATTTTGGCTCTCAATATACGCAGTTAATAGCACGTAGAATTCGTGAGATTGGTGTTTATTGTGAAATTTATTCCTGTGAATGTACCTCCGAAGAAGTTGAGGCATTTGCACCTAAAGGTATTATCTTATCTGGTGGTCCGGAAAGTGTCACCAGTGGTGATACCCCTAGAGCCCCTCAGGTTGTGTTTGAGCTGGGAGTGCCGGTATTGGGTATTTGTTATGGTATGCAAACTATGACAGAACAAATGGGTGGAAAGGTTGAGTCATCTGATCATAGAGAATTTGGTTATGCTCAAATTAGAGCCAGAGGCCATTCTAAATTATTATCTGAAATTGAAGATCATGTATCAGAGGAAGGATATGGCTTATTAGATGTCTGGATGAGTCATGGTGATCGTGTTGTAGATTTACCAGAAGGCTTTAACTTAATCGCTAGTTCTGAAGGTGCACCGATTGCTGGTATTGCCAATGAAGAGAAGTCATTTTATGGCGTGCAGTTTCACCCAGAAGTAACGCATACTAAACAAGGTGGCAGAATACTTGAGCGTTTTGTGATTGATATTTGCGCCTGTGATGCATTGTGGACTTCCAGCAATATTATTGAAGATAATATTCAGTCGGTACGCGAATCAGTGGGTACAGATACGGTTATTTTAGGTTTATCAGGTGGCGTTGATTCGTCAGTGGTTGCCGCTTTATTACATAAAGCAATAGGCAAGCAATTAATCTGTGTTTTTGTTGATACTGGTCTATTACGTCTAAATGAAGGCGACCAGGTGATGGCAATGTTTGCTGAGCACATGGGTGTTAATGTGATTCGGGTTGATGCAGAGCAACGTTATTTAGATAAATTAGCTGGGGTAACCGACCCAGAGGCCAAACGTAAAATTATTGGTAATTTGTTTATCGAGATATTTGATGAAGAGGCTGCTAAATTAACTGATGCAAAATGGCTAGCTCAAGGCACTATTTATCCAGATGTCATTGAATCAGCCGGATCTAAAAGTGGTAAAGCCCATTTGATTAAGTCTCATCATAA
>WTAG01000636.1 GCA_013139755.1 Methylomarinum sp.
AGTTAAAGGAAACGGTATCGATGAAAGTCCATACTTACTATTGATATGCTCTAACATCGCCAACCATAACTTAGCTGTCATTTCAGAGTCATATAAAGCTCTATGAAAATCACCATCAGAGGGAATATTTGCATATCTAACTAAAGTGGAGAGTTTATGGTTCGGTGCATCTTGATACAACCTTCTAGACAAAAGCATAGAACAGGCAAACTTTCCTGTGTATTGTTTAGACACCCGTCTTAATTCTGAATCTAAAAACCGTTTATCAAATGATGCATTGTGCGCAACCAAATTATGATCGCCAATAAAATCAGCAAACTCACTCATGACTTCCTTACAGGGCCTGGCATCCTTAAGCATGTCATTAGTGATTCCAGTATAGCTTTCGATAAAGGGATCAACTGGGCGGCCAGGGTTCATTAACTCTTGAAAACGGCCTGTTATTTCTCCTTCTTCAATTCTGACTGCACCTATTTCAATAGCTCTGTCACCATAATCAGGTGATAGCCCTGTTGTTTCAAAATCAAGTACCACAACTGTATTAGCCTTAGACATTACACACCTTTTTATTGTTTATTTTTCTGACTCAACAAATCAAATACCACTCGGGCAAACCCAGCCGCCTTAGCCGGATCAGATAATAACTGCATCATTTGATTCTGATGCGCTTCATTACTATCCATCACCGCATCATCAATGGCTTTAGAGAAATCACCTAACATGGCTTGTTCAGGTGTGTTGTTGGCTATTTGGCTCATCACCAAAGCATTCTCACTTAGCTTATCTCTCACCGTATAAGCATAATTAACCAAGTCCTTATCTGTTAGTTCATCCGTGATAAATAACTCATTCAACCTGCCAATTATTTGGGATAAAAACTCCTCTTTTTTATCTTTAGCTTTTGCAGAACCTAAACCATCCCCAGGATTCAAATACTCACCAGCATCCTCTTTTAACTGAATATCCTGTTGACGTATTTTTGATAAACGATAATGACTTAATATCACGCTATTTAAATCAATATCATCTTCTTCAATCAATGCTTCACGCAACATGGGCCGTAAGTTTCTAGCATAAAGACTTAGCTTTTCTAAATCCTTATCATCGTAATCAACAATTTGAGACATAAATTCATAAAAGCGTACAAAGGTACCCAAATCCTTTTTAAAAATTTCTAAAGCATCTTTTTCCTGTTTACATTCCTTAAAACTATTCTCAGCATTGGCGATTAACACTGCATCCGCTGTTTTCTTGGTACGCTCAAATAGTTCTTTGGCTTGCTTATAAGCATCAATAGCTGACTTGTACCGCTTTTGCCAACGTTCAACCGCTGGCTTACAAATATTAGCTATCGCCGCATTACTTTTACTTTTTTGTAAAAAGGCATGACAGAACTGCTCTACTTCTTGCCATTGGAATATACCTGCTGCTCGTAGCTTATCGAACAAATCAAAAATCAAATCTGGGTCAGATACATCATCCAGTTCGGCTGTTTGATAATAAGGCTGAAACGCCTCAAGAATATCATCAGGATCATTAAAGAAATCCAATATAAAAGTACCTGTTTCAGCTTTACTTGGATAAGTACGATTTAAGCGTGACAAGGTTTGTACACATTCCACGCCGCCGAGTTTTTTATCCACATACATGGCACAGAGTTTAGGTTGATCAAAACCCGTTTGAAATTTATTCGCCACCAACATCACTTGATAATCATTCGAATCAAAAGCCTTCCGCATATCTCGGCATTTAAGATTAGGATTCATATTATGCTCGGTAAATTTCTTACCCATTAGCCCTGATGAACTAGCATCTTTCTCGTTAAATTCTACTTCACCCGAAAATGCCACCATCGCATGAATTTTTTGATAACCTTTTTCAGTAATGTATTTATCAAAGCATAATTTATAACGCACGGCTTCTTTACGCGAACTGGTCACTACCATGGCTTTGGCTTGTCCGCCTAATAAGCCCATCACGTTATCTTTAAAATGCTCAACAATCACCTGAACTTTTTGACTGATATTGTAATCGTGCAGACGTACCCACTGATTCAATTTAACCTTGGCTCTTTTACTTTCCACTTCTTGATCTGATCCCTCAATCTTCATCGCCAGATTATAAGCAACCTTGTAATTGGTGTAATTCTTTAACACATCCAGAATAAAGCCTTCTTCTATCGCTTGGCGCATACTATAGACATGATAGGCTTCGGGCTTATTTTTCTTAGACGATGCTTCATTAGGATTAGGCAAACGTCCAAACAATTCCAGTGTTTTGGTTTTAGGGGTTGCGGTAAACGCTAAATAACTGAGATTAGAGGAAGCCCTGCGAGAAGCCACCGCCGCATCTAATATATCTTCAGTGCTTAATTCTTCATCCGTACTATCCACCATTAATACTTCTTTTAACTGCCGTGCGGTTGAGCCTGTTTGTGATGAATGCGCCTCATCGGCAATCACCACATAATTGCGTTCTTTTAAGCTAACGCTGTTTTCAATCGCTTTTAATACATAAGGAAAAGTTTGAATGGTAACAATAATAATCGGCTGAGAATTTTCTAAAGCACTGGCCAACTTTTCAGATTTTGAACCATCACCCTCTTGATTATTAATACGCCCTACCACACCCTCAACACTGGTAAATTGAGAAATAGTTTCTTGTAACTGAGCATCCAAAACATTTCTATCGGTAACAATAATAATAGAATCAAACTGCTTATTACCACTGGCATTATGTAAAGACGATAACTGATGTGCGACCCAAGCAATAGAATTAGACTTACCCGACCCCGCACTGTGCTGAATTAAATACTTATGCCCTGGCCCTTCCGTTCGAGCAGCATTAACCAATTTAGTGACCACATCCCATTGATGATACCTTGGGAAGATTAAAGTTTCCTTTTTAGTTTTCCGCCCTTCCCAATCTTCTTTTTCTTCAATTTGTAGATGCACAAAACGCGCAAAAATATTTAACAGATTGTCAGGCAGTAACACCTCATTCCATAAATAATCCGTGGCATATTGATTAATATCCGCAGGTACATCATTACCCGCGCCACCGTCTTTTGTGCCTTTATTAAACGGCAAGAAATAGGTGTCCTCACCCTCTAGTCGAGTTGCCATATACACTTCATACTGACTGACAGCGAAATGTACTAATGCACCGCGTTTAAAACTTAATAAGGGTTCTGGTTTTTTAGTAGCTGGGTCAATCGCAAAGCGCGTGGTTTTATATTGCTTGATGGCATTTTGTACTGCCTGCTTAAACTCAGACTTTAATTCTAAAGTCGCAATAGGTAAGCCATTAACAAACAATACCAAATCAATCCGCCAGGCTTTGGCTTTAGTGCCTGCTTGCGCTAAATGCTCTTTGCTTGCCCACGGGCTATACACTAATTCAGGCACAACGCGGCAACGGTTTTGTTGATAACGCGCCAAGGTATCTGGGTTTAAATCATGCTCAGGTTTAAATTGGCATAAACTAAAGCGTGTACCACGGTCGCGAATTTCATGCCGTAAAACACCTAAGGTACCAAAAGTACGCATTTCTTTATTTGCCGCATTCGGGTCAGCTTTATTAAGCTGAGAGGCAACACGTTCTAAAAACTTTTGTTCAGGGTTATTAGGGTAAAGTGCGCAGAATTTCTGCCATTGCGCCTCTTGAGTGTCTTTAACAAAACCTAAGACATCTTCTTCGTACAAAGCCAGCTTGCGATTGTAATTTTCAGGCTTGCCTAATAACCAGCCATTTTCAAGTAATTGGCTGATCATATCGTTTTGAAACGCGCTTTCGTTGGTTTTGTTATCCATTTATATTAATCCGTAGGATGGGCAAAGGTCTTTTTCGTGCCCATCTTTATTCGTAATAATCATGATGGGCACGGGATAAAACTCCTTTGCCCATCCTACTTTATTCATGCCCAATATCTTCAAAATCATCTTTTATGATTATATTAGCTTCATACCAGCCTTGTTCAACGGCTTTAGAAAATGAACTATATGACCAATCGCTAGGCTTATCAACATAGCCATGCTTAACGGGATTAAAGTGAATGTAATCCATATGTCTACGCCAATCGGTTTCATTTCTAATACAATGCTCCCAAAAACGACGCTGCCAAATACCTTTTTCACGCTTTTTAATTTTAGATAAGCTGGTTTCCGCTTGCGGCAACCCTATTGAAAAATAGCGTTTAATCACCATCCAACGTGTTGAGAAATCATCATCACCCTCGGGTAATCGCCAAATCGTATGTAAATGATCGGGCAATACCACCATCGCTTCAATTTCAAACGGATGTCGCTGTTTGCAATTTTTAAACGCCGCCCATAATCGACCAATATTATCAATTAATAAAGGTTTACGATTTGCCGTCACCACCGTAAAAAAATATCGTGCACCTGGCTGATAAAGTCGTCGATATTCCATGCTTAACCTAATTAAATATTGTTAAAATACGCCCCTTTGCCTGCCTAATATAATCGTAGGATGGGCAAAGGAGGCACGACGTGCCCATCAAGGGCAATGCATCTATTTGATGGGCACGGGATAAAGCCCCTTTGCCCATCCTACGAGTTCACTCATACTATCGCTTCTTTATTTGCTTTATTGGGAGCATGCCAGTTTCTTACGTCTATTTTTCCTGTGACGGCAGCTGAGATTAGGGCGGTGCGGCGTTCTTGGAGTAATTCTATTTGTTGATTTGCCAACTGCATTAGTGAAGAAAACCTCATTAATTTAGCATCAATAAAATCAGCAATTTCAGTCTGTTCATCACTGCTTGGTTGAACCAACCAAAGCTCTCGAATATCTTCTAGACTAAGTTGAATTTTAGTTCCACCATATCCTGAGCCAAGCAACTGATCTTTTACCGAGTCAGATAAAATACAATAACCTAACCACCGCGATGAAACAACTTCTCGGCTTGGCCTACAAAGTGAAACATGTTGACTCACATACCCATCAACAATATCAATATTCGCAACACATACAGAACCTAAATCAGCTGTAATAGAAATTAACAAATCATCATTTTTAATTTTTGCCCTAACCCCTTCACCTCCCAAGGGTGGATTTACACGCTGAATAGATTCAAGCTTTGGCTCAATAGTATCCCTTGTTAAATTTGCTATTCTAAAAAATAATGCACCGTCATCCGAGTAATAATCAGCCCAACCACGTGACCCACTAGTAACAAAATCAAAAAGAAATTTTGCTCTCCTAACAATCCAATGTTCAGGCACTTCACCCAACCACTCAACACCTGAATCACGCATGGGGGCGCTGGGATTTAAACCTTTGGTCACAGCATGGCTAATCACTGCCTGACGTTTTTCTTTTAGCAGTTTAATCAGCTGTTGTTGTTTTTCGATTAGGGTATCGATTTTGGTGGTTTCGTGGTCTAGGAAGTTGGCTATTTTTTGTTGTTCACCCACAACAGGAAAAGCCATAATGAAATTATTAACAACGTCAGAAGGAACACGTTTTAAACCACCTGCACCAGTCATGGCAGCAGTAGCAATATCCATAAAACTACCTTCTTGCAAACGATAATATAAATACCTATTTAAAGCTTTATTATTAACCCTAATAACATATATTTCAGAAGAACCAAATCCAATCTGATTAATCAATTCTTTTGCTACTGCAATATTCTTATTTTCAAAACATGGCGTAACTTTTGCCATTAAAATATCTTCATCTTGAAAATAGGTATAACCATCATAAACATCTTCAATTAAGCGCTCTTCATCTAATACAATTGAATTTATTTTGAGTTT
This sequence comes from Methylomarinum sp., assembly GCA_013139755.1. The sequence goes on from WTAG01000636.1 coordinate 5,784, forward strand.
TTCCATCGGAACAAAACTGCATTGTAAATTACGCTGAATATTGGGTTTCTTCGGTGTCAATTCGGCAATATATTTTATTCTGGTCAGTTGCCAATGCTCAGGAATATCCCCCAACCACTCAACCCCAGAATCCTTATATTCCTCATACGCCTGATATTTCATAATACGATACCCCGTAGGATGGGCAAAGGAGGTACGACGTGCCCATCAATGATAACGTACCCATCAACGATAACGCGCGAATTTGATGGGCACGCTGTCGCTTTGCCCATCCTACGTTGAGGGTTTGTCATAAATCACCACCCAATTCATTTTCAATCTCTTCAATACTGGGTAACTTCGATTGCAGGTTTTCGGGCAATGCTTGGGTTAATTGATATTCCGAAACACCTATCGGCTTTTGAATATCACTCAAAGCATATTCTGCTACCAGTCGGTCTTTATTTTTGCATAGAAGAATACCTATTGTCGGCTGATCAGCTTCTTTACATAATTGCTCATCAATAGCTTTAATATAGAAATTTAGCTTGCCTGCGTGTTCAGGTTCAAAGTCGCCTATTTTTAGTTCAATCACCACATAGCAATGTAATTGGGCATGGTAAAACAGCAGGTCAATAAAGAAGTCTCGCTCACCGACTTGTATCGGGTATTGCTTGCCCATATAGGCAAAGCCAGCGCCGAGTTCTAATAAGAAATGGGTAATATGTTCTATCAAGCCTTGTTCTAATTCCCGTTCGCTGTGTTGTTTGCTTAGGGTTAAAAAATCAAATACATAAGGGTCTTTTAATGCTTGTTGGGCTAGGTCTGATTGTAGGGTGGGTAAGGTTTGATTAAAGTTATTAATGGCTTTGCCTTCACGTTGCCATAAGCCGCTTTCTATTTGATGGGTTAATACGCTACGGCTCCAGCCATGTTCTAGGGTATTTTGACCATAGTACACCGCCTCTTCTACGCTTTGGCATTTGGTGATAATCTTTAAATTATGTCCCCAGGGAATTTGAGTTAATTGGGCAACAGCTTGTTGCCCAATTGCTTTATCGCTGGAATAAAACACCACCCATTGACGAATATATTTTATATTTCGTTCTGAAAAACCTTTCATTTCAGGGAACTCTGCCATTAAGTCTTGGCTAAGTTGTTTTAAGAAGCCATCGCCCCAGCGAGCTTGGACTTGCCTTTGTACAATCTCTTCGCCTAAGTCCCAGTAGAATTCTAACAGCGCACTATTCACCTTAACCACAGCTTTAAGCTGTGACTGCAATACCTTTTGTTTTAGGTCTTTTAGCCAGTGTTTGTATTCTTTGTTTTGCAATAAATTATCCATATTATCCTTAAAATAGCCAGGTAGGTTGGGGTGACGCAGGAACCCCAACAATTTGTTGGTTGCGGTATAAATTATGTTGGGGTTCGTTCCTCACCCCAACCTACACCGATTGCTCACGAATGTACTTCTTGCAATAACGCCATAATCTCAGCACTAACTTTATCTAAGTCGGCATCAATATCGACTAAATCACGTGGGGGTTGGTATTGATAGAAGTGGCGGTTGAAAGGAATTTCATAACCGACTATACCTATTTCTTCATCTTTGGCATCTTTCTTATTGGCATCTATCCAGGCATCAGGCACATGCGGTTGTACTTCTTTTTTAAAGTAGGCTTCGTTAATATCATTTACGCTTTGGCTTGGATCAAGGGCTACATTTTCATTATCGCGTAAGTCACCATCGGCTTTGTATTCAATCACTTGCTTGTTTACTTTAAATAAGCCATACAAAGGGTTAGCTTTAGTCTTGTGAATTTTCTTAATCACTTTTTTAGCTTCTGGGTTTTTCCAGCTGATAGCAGCAGTGATCTTTTTCCTCTCTCTGCTATCAACAGATACAAGTAACTTTCTACAAGCACCCATGACTTTATCATCGAAAACATTCATATCATCATGCTGCTTAATTCCAATAATGCTTTGCAACTTTTTTACCTTTAAAAAGAGATAAAGATGTTCTATCCACGTTAGAGGATTAAAAAAACCTTTAATCTGCTTTTCTTTTAATCCACTAAAATGACTTTTAATATGCTTACGGATGGCTTCTTCATGCTCAGTTAATCTACCATACAATTCACAGTCATCCTTGTCAGACCAATTAGCACCATATTCAGCATACGCCCATTTCATCACTGCATTGAGTGGTTTAGGGGCAAAGCGTAGTTCTGCTATACGTTCGTCACTAAATTGATACGATTCTCTGAGTGGACGTTCTATAGTGATTCGGCGATAGCCAAATTCATGGGTATTAAAGATTTTGCTGGCGAAGGTTTTTGGGGCTTCCGTTTTTGGGTTAGCAGATTGACGGCCTCGGTTACTTTTTTGTGCGATTGGCTTATCTAGCTCTCTGGTAATGACTTCAAAATCACCAAAACTGCGAGTAATGGTGGCAATGTCGGTTTCATCCATCACATTACGTTTAGAGCCTAGTGATTTACGCATTTTACCGCAGAGGTTTACGCCATTAATCAGCTGTACTTTGCCTTTACGCTGTGCGGCTTTTTTATTGGATAATATCCAGACATAGGTGGCTATTCCTGTGTTGTAGAACATATCTGTTGGTAAGGCGACAATGGCTTCTAATAAATCAGCTTCTAATATATAACGTCGAATTTCGGATTCACCTGAGTCTGCTCCGCCTGTAAATAAGGGCGAGCCATTGAGGATAATACCAATTCTTGCACCGCCCTGCTCTGCGCCTCTCAACTTACTGATTAGATGTAATAGGAATAATAAGGAGCCGTCTGAAACTCGAGGTAAGCCTGCGCCAAATCTGCCATCAAAGCCTTTTAAGTTATTTTCATCTTTAATGATTTGTTCAATCTTTTTCCAGTCCACACCAAAGGGAGGGTTGGAGAGCATGTAATCAAATTTATCGGCGTAAAGTTGATCATTAGATAAGGTGTTACCCAATTTGATATTACTAACTTCTTGGCCTTTAATTAACATATCGGCTTTACAGATAGCATAACTTTCTGGGTTAAGCTCTTGCCCATACGCCACCATTCTGGCTTCAGGATTTAACTCATGCACATATTCCATACCAGCTGATAGGAATCCACCTGTACCCGCAGTAGGATCATAAATAGTACGAACAATCCCGTCTTTGGTTAAGGCATCATCATCTTCCATGAGTACTAGAGAGGTTGTCAGTCTTATAATGTCCCTTGGGGTAAAGTGTTCTCCAGCGGTTTCATTAGAACCTTCAGCAAAGCGCCTGATTAATTCTTCAAACACTAAGCCCATATCATGATTGGAAATGGCTTTAGGGCTTAAGTCGGTTTGTCTGACTTTTTGTACTATTTTATAAAGCAAGTCTGCATCGTTAAGCTGACCGATAAATTCAGCAAAGTTAAAGTATTCAAATATCTCTCTGGCATCTTTTGAAAAGCTTTGGATATAAGATATCAGATTGTCTTTTATACCAGCTTCCCCTAGCTTGGATAAATCCATTTTTGAGGTATTGAAGAAAGATAAGTTATTGGTGGACCGCAATAACATCTTTTCTTGAGCTTGTTCAGGCAAGTTCATTGCCTGTATTTTATCGTGTTGTTCTAATACAGCCTGTTTGCTTTCTTCTAACACGCCTTCAAGGCGGCGTAATAGTGTAAACGGTAGGATAACTCGGCCATATTGGCTTTGTTTAAAGTCGCCACGTAATAGGTCGGCTAGTGACCAGATGAAAGCAGCTAGGTTATTGGGTGTTTCAGTCATGTTGTTATTTATCTTTCTCTGGCTGTGGCTTTTGAACAAGGGAGTGCTGGCATAAACTTTAGGGGGTTATTGCTGTAGTCCATACATGGTCTGTCCATTATGTGAATTTAGTATAGAGATTATAGTGGTTAATCAGCCTTCTGTATCCCATATAAACTTTTTAGCGCCTCAATAGCATCTCCGTAACCAAGTGAAGTGGCTACACTAAACAGGACACATATCTTAAAATACTTTTAAAGAAAAAATGAACAGTTAATTACAATACTCAAGGTTCTATTTGAAAAAGGGCGAGGGTCTTATGGAACCCGTCGTTTAAAGAACAAATTTGCTGAACAAGGTATCACTGTGAGTCGTCGCCGTATTGGTCGATTAATGG
>WTAG01000287.1 GCA_013139755.1 Methylomarinum sp.
ATTATGTCCGCATTCAAGGGTATATTCCAAGTGGTTTTACTTATTCAGCTAAGATCATGGAAGAAACTCTGGAGAAGCCAGTTTTTAATGTGTTGATTTATGGCTTGATCAGTGGCTCCTTAAGATGAAGTCTAGCAGAAAATAAATAATACTTTATATTTTTCTGCACATTATATTAGTTAGACTATGAGGAATAAAAACCCTAAAAATTTTCTAGTATTTGAAGTCAGTTATTTTGTGTTAGATTAAAAATATAATTTTATTCCCTTACATAGGGAGGGGGAGGGCTGTTTCCCTTTATGAACTGAGAACTAAAGGAGAAAGTTTTAGTAAATGATTTTCTATCAATTAGACAAATGCATTCATATTAAATACTACAGGACACACTGTAGTTGAAGCTGTTGATGACTTGATCAAAGGTTCTTTAATTTCCCTGATTAATGACTCATTGTATCCTGGAATATATAAGAAAAAATGACTCTAAGAATAAATTTGAAAAAGGATGATCAAAAATGAAAGGTATTTTTACCCCTGCTATTTATCTTCTCAATAAAGTAAGCTATTCAAGTAAGGTATCAATCATTGTTTTTATAGTGTTGTCGACTGTGGGTTTATTAGCATTTGATTTATATAATCAGATGAAGAAAGTAGTAATTGAGACTGAGACAGAGATAGAGGGTATTAAGCAAGTCGATGGTGTTAACAAATTGATTCAGCTTGCCCAGCAATATCGAGGTTTGTCTGCTGCTGTACATAGTAAAGATAATTCAATGCCAGACCTTTACCAAAAAAAATTGCAGGAAACTGAACTGGCTTTTTATAAAGTTATCAATAATCTGAACCCAGCCATGCCATTAAAAACTGACTATAGTAATTTAAGTGATCTGTGGCAAAAAATAAAAAATGAACATGCGAATAGTACTGTTGAAGAGGACTTTTTAGAACATACTTATTTTATTCAGCAGCTACAATTGCTAGCTAAATTAATGTCCGAACATTACCGACTTATAACAGATAATGAATTAACCTCTTATTTTCTTATTGATAATATAGTCAACACTACCCCTAATTTAATTGAAAGTATGGGGCAAATTAGAGCAGTTGTGGTTGGTGTGCTTGGCAATAAACATTTATCAGAGAGTCAAAAATCAAAGCTAATCGTGTTAAAGCACCTAGTTAATAGAGATTTTGTTGAGCTTAAGTTTAATGTCGTTAAGATAGCGAAATACTCGCCCCAATTAGCGAAATTTATTGACAGAGAGTTCAATAAAATTGAAAGGGCAAAAGGTGATTTTATTTATGTCATTGATCATGATATTTTTACTCAAAATTTCAAGGTCTCGCCAAAAAAAGCTTTTAGGGATTTTACGGGAAATATTGATCAAATTTATAACTTTGTTTATCAAACCCTTACACCTACTTTACATGAATACCTTCAACAGAGAATTGATAATGCCGTATTATCAATTCGATTGACACTGGGTATAGCCGCGTTATTTTTATTCATTGCATTTTATTTATTATTTGCGATGTTTCTTGCATTATTAAGCAATATTTATCATATAAACAAAACAGTAAATGCCTTTTCAGAAGGTGATTTTAACGCTCGAATAAAATTAAAAACACGTGACGAAATGCGTAATATTAGTCTTTCTGTTAGTGGAATGGCAGATAAGGTGGTTAAGTCTCAGAAACAGTTAATAAATTTGCAGGAAGCCGTTGACCAACACGCGATAGTGAGTATTTCAGATGTTAGAGGCGATATTATTTATGCTAATGAAAAACTTCAACAGATTTCACAATACTCATTTGATGAGCTTATTGGAGGGAATCATCAGATATTGAAATCAAATACACATTCGGATGCATTTTTTAAAGATATGTGGAGAACTATTGCAAGAGGAGCTACATGGCATGGCGAGATACAAAATAAAGCTAAAGACGGATCATTATATTGGGTTGCATCTACTATTGTGCCTACCTTAAATGCACAAGGGAACCCCGAACAATATATCGCTATTCGCACCGATATTACTAAGATTAAACAACTAGAAGCTAGACAGAAAGAGGCTAACCAAATACTTTCATCTGAAAAAGAGCGTTTTGAAACCTTATTTGAAAAATCAGGCAATGGTCTTGTTATCATTGAAAATGGGCAATTCATTGAATGTAACGAAGAAGCCGTTAGACTTATGGGATATGCTTCAAAAGCGGGGTTAATGCGAAGTCCCTTAGAGCTATCCCCTGAATATCAGCCTGATGGCCAATTGTCCATAGCAAAATCACCGAAGATGATTGATCGCTGTCTACAGGATGGATCTTATAACTTTGAATGGGTGTATAAGAAAAAAGATAACTCTACTTTCTGGGTTGATGTGTTATTAACGTCATTAGATTCTAAGGATAATCAGATTGTACTGGCGGCCTGGCGAGATATTAGTCTTCAAAAACAGTTAGAAAAAGAGAATAAACAGGCTTTGCTTAAATCTGAATTTATGGGACGTGTGTTAGAAAATTCCTTAAATGAAATCTATATTTTTGATGTAGAAACACTCCTGTTTATTAATGTCAATTATGGTGCGAGACATAACCTTGGATATACGAAAGATGAGTTGGGCATGATGACTGCTTTTGATATAAAACCAGAATATACAGAACAAACGATGAAGCAGGCATTCGAACCTCTTATTTTAGGTGTTGAGAAGAAGCTTGAATTTAACACCATTCATCAACGCAAAAATGGAAGTACCTATCCAGTCGAGGTTCATCTTCAACTATTTCATGAGGAAAAGCCTGTTTTTGTCGCTATTATCTTAGATACGACTGAACGAATAGCGAAGGAAGAACGTTTACATAAAAGTGAAAATGACCTTAATAAGGCACAAAGAACGGCGCACTTGGGGAGCTGGAGTTGTGATTTGGTGAGTAATACCTTGGTTTGGTCTGAAGAAATGTACCGTATTTTTGAGTTTTCCTCGGATGTTATTCCTAATTATGATTGCTTTATGAATGCTATTCCTGCTGAAGAGAGGGAATATGTTAAGCAAGTATATTTGGAGTCGATTAAATCTGGAAAACCTTATTCAGTTGAGCACCGAGTGGTAATGAAAAATGGTCAAATTAAATATGTGCATGAACAAGGTGAAACTGATTATGATGAAGACGGAAAACCGCTACGTTCATTTGGGTCAGTTCTTGATATAAGCGATAGAAAAAAACAAGAGTTTAGATTGATAGAGTTGAAAGAGCAGGCCGATGCAGCCAGCCGATCTAAATCAGAATTCTTGGCTAACATGTCACATGAACTTAGAACGCCTATGCATGGCATATTAAGTTTTGCACGTTTTGGTATTAAAAATATAGATAAAGAAAACAAGTCTAAAAATTTAAAATATTTTGACCGCATTAATGTTAGTGGAGAACGTCTATTAGTTTTATTAAATGACTTACTTGATCTGTCAAAACTGGAAGCTGGGAAAATGGTTTTTAACTATGTAGAGGTAGATTTACAAAAGAGGGTTGAAAATTGTATTGCCGAACAACAAGTCAGGCTAAAAGATTTGAATTTGACAGTTTCTGTTAATTCAACAGGTTGTTCGAATATTTCTTGTGATGGGATAAGAATGGAGCAGGTCATTACCAATTTTTTATCTAATGCAATTAAATTCTCACCTGAAGACAGTGACATTAAAATAGAGATCAAACCACAATCGTTAAGTCTTCGAGATGATCTGGTTGTTGAAGGATTACAGCTTAGTGTTGCGGATAATGGTGTAGGAATACCTGCCGATGAGCTGGAAATTGTTTTTGAAAAATTTATACAAAGTTCAAAAACAAAAACTAATGCGGGTGGAACGGGACTAGGTTTGTCTATTTGTAATGAAATAATAAAGGGACACCAGGGGGAATTGTGGGCGGAGAATAGTGAGAATGGCGGTGCTGTTTTTTATTTTCTGATTCCTGTTGAAGGAAATGTCAGCGTTAAGTGTAGAGAAAAAGAGTTAGAAAATTAAGGAACCTCTGATTAAGTAGATTAGAAAATATCGGCAGTTTTAGCAAGCTAAAAATAATTGGACTTGATCAGTGGTTCCTTAAAAAAGGATTGATATAAAAAAATTAGCTTAAATTTAATCTGACAGGACACCATATAAAATGGGTAACTGCCAGATCAAGCGCTGAACTAGTACAGCTATTGGTTAATATATTTTCCTAACGCCTTGTCCTTCACCAAAATATGATCAAGTACCCAGTCACGCATAAATACTCTTATTTCATCATTATCCCAATTGTTTTGGTTAATATTATCACTAATACTTACCATTTTATCCAACAACATATCGTGAATTTTTTTATGTGTAGAGTACTCTGGATATTCGATATCTTTCATTAATGCTTCTTCAGCTCTAAAATGTTCTCTAACATACTTATATAACAGCATGACATATTTGATCATTTCACTTTTAGTTTTAGCCTCAAGAATATTATTCGCTAAATCAAATAAATATTGGTGCTGGTTATCAACCAAAGCATGACCAATTCCATAATCTTTTTGCCATATAAATTCACTCAATGTAATCACCCCTTGGTTTTTTTATTTTTATTAAATCTGATTAGGAACGTGCATGAAACAACTTCCCAATCTCTAACTGGTTTTTTTGCTCCAGGTGGGATGATCTCATTCGTTGCGTAGAATAACTATGCGCCTCATGAGATCATCCCACCTGAAGTAAAAATCCTACGTTATAACTT
>WTAG01000109.1 GCA_013139755.1 Methylomarinum sp.
ATAATCGCTTTCCATTTGGTCGTTATTTCATCCAGCGCCTCATCCCAACTAATTCTTTCAAACTGTTTACTGCCTTTTGGACCTGTTCTACGTAATGGGTGTAACAAACGATCTGGATGATAATGCCGCTTCTCGTAATCTTTCAATTTGACGCATAATCCGCCTTGAGTCATTGGATGATCAGGGTTACCCTTAACGCCAAGCAATTTCCCATCTTCAACTTCATACACCATTGAGCAGGTATCAGGACAATCATGAGGACAACCACCGTGAGCAGTTCTTTTTACTTGAGCGGACATGGTATCTTCCTTTTTTATTAATTATTATTTTTATTAAAGTGTGTTCGATATTGTGAAGGCGTAATACCCAAGGTTCGAATAAACACACGCCTCATTCTTTCTTCCCTTTGGAAACCGCTTATTCTAGCGATAAGGTCAACTGCTTTCTTGCCAGACTCCAAAAGTTCTCTGGCTTTATTAAGGCGTATAAGTTCAACATATTTCCCAGGTGTCACCCCCGTTTTTTCGGTAAAAATACGCGCAAAATTTCTTGGACTCATAATAGCCCTTTCTGCCAGGTCTTCAATAAGTAACGGGCTTTCAACATTTTCCAGTATCCAGTCATATAGTTGACTAAACTCCTCCCCCGCTTTACTGCGTAATTTCATCGGCGCACTAAATTGAGACTGGCCACCCGAACGACGCATATACAATACCAGCATTCTGGCGATTGCCAAAGCCATGCTTGAGCCATAATCTTCTTCAACTAATGCCAGTGCAATATCAATTCCTGCTGTAATGACATAAAAAAAGCAAATCCTGCCAAACAACTAAACAACAACCGCTAAAGCTGGTGGGATCGTATAATAGACTAAAGTCCAAATACTGGTCACAAACCCCTTTTTAGACACACTTATTTTCTTTAAAAGTATTTTAAGGAAGCTCTGATTAAGTTGATTATTCAAGACTTTCAGCCAGCCAAAACATTGAAAAATGAATGGAATATGGCTAACCTATAACATCAGCTAATTTGTTTAAAATATTAAGCCACCCTCCTTCATGATTAGCACGACGCTCTTCATCAATAAACCTCACATGAGTCAGCTCAATGTTAGTTTTATCAGCACCCATTGCTGTAAAATGTAATGTCACCACACTATCATCAGTCGATACAGGTGAATTCCAACTAAACACAAGTTTATTAGGGCGATCTATCTCAAGATATTTTCCAGTGTGTGGAATTTTATCTTCTCCGCCTTTCATTATTATCGTAAAACACCCGCCTTCTCTGGCATCATTTTCAACCTGCGGCTCTTCCATGCCAGGCATTGGCAAAATAAATTTAGATAAAGTTATTGGGTCTAACCATGCATCAAACACTTTCTCGATAGGTGCATGGATTATTTTGTTTAGATTTACGGTTAGATCAGTCATTTTTAGCCTCTCCATTCTTCATAATTCCATCAAGTTTTTCTAAGCGTAACTCCCAAATAGATTTAAGTTCTTTAAACCAGTTTTCAACAACACTAATATTTTTTAAATCTGCTTCAATCCAGTGGGTTCTACCGATAGTTTTTCGTGTTACCAGTTCAGCTTTTTCCAATACTTTGATATGTTTCGATATTGCATTGAGAGACATATCATAATAGTCAGCTAAATCCGTCACTCGACTGGCACCTTGCTGGCATAGCTGCGTTAAAAGAGCTCGGCGGGTTGAATCACTCATCGCTTTAAGTAATTCAGTAAGATTTTTATCACATATAAATTCAACCATAGTGTTGATTATAATCAAGGCACACCAATTATCAACCATTAGGTTGAATATTATTTAGCCAGCCCCCTCTTTTTTAAATCGTCGCTCTAACAGCACCTTAATTACTGAGGTCGGAGCCAACTTTAAAGCCTCACAGTAATACCCTCTTGCAATATTTATATCTCCGTTACGCCTATGTAAATCAGCTAGTACTGCACACCATAGAAAAGAACCCGTGAATCTGTCGGGTGGCTCGAAGCCCTGAAGAACAGCAAGACCGGCAGCAGGACATTTCCACTCAGCAACCGCAACGGCACGGTTTAACCTGTGAATGACCGAAGGTGAAATTTGTTCTAATAACAGATAATTCTCAGCTATCCTATCCCAACGTGTCTGCTGAAATGATTTTGCAAGACAGTGTTCAGCGGCAATACCAGCCTCCGCATGATAGCGAGAAAAGTTATCTCCCTTTGAAGATTTTTCTAACCACACAAGTCCCGCTTGAATTTTTGGTTTATCCCACAATAATCGATCCTGCTGCTCCAACAAAATTAATCCCCCCGAACTATCCTGCCGAGCAGTCATACGTGCCATATGAAAATTCATCAGTGCCAATAAAGCAAAAGTTTCAGGTATCTGCCTGACTTTATTATTTGCCAAAATAGTCGCTAGCCTTATTGCTTCATCACAGAGTTCCTGACGAATGCTTAACTCATGATTGACAGAAAGGTAGCCCTCAGTAAACATAAGATAAAGAATCTTATTGACT
>WTAG01000640.1 GCA_013139755.1 Methylomarinum sp.
CAAGCGCTATTACCCGTATTAGTCAGCGGAGGAAAAGTCCTTAATGACGAATGGCCTTCTGAAGCAGAAGTTATGAGTGATGTACTGATCAATGAATTTAACCAAGCCGTGCAATGGCAAGAGCCCCGTAGCCGTAATACCGCAGAAAATGCGCTGTATACACAAGAAATATTACATAAGGCAGGTGTCAAACGTATTATTTTAGTAACCCATGCATTACATATGCGTAGAGCCGTTGAGCAATTTGAGAAACAAGGCCTTAAGGTTATTCCCGCACCAACAATATTTTTATCCAAAGCCCAAAAAATTGATATATTTAGCTTTTTACCCACAGCAAATGCCTTACAAAATAGCTCTTTAATTATTCATGAAATAATTGGTCGTGCTTGGTATGCATTACGTTACTAGTGTTGTTGAATTAACCATACTAAGCCCAAATAATTTCATTATCTATTTGATTTTCCATTAACCCCCTTCTATTATTGAATTATTATGTCCATAATAACTCTAACGAGCCTCTTCATTCATCACGGGGTTAACATCAAATGAAGTCTTTAAACTTTCACAGCCTCACTCTGCTATTCATATCACTTTTATCAACCAGTCATTTTATACATGCTGCCGATATTGATGCCGGTAAAAACCAAGCCACTTTTTGTCTAGGATGTCATGGCAGCAATGGCAACAGCAAAAACCCACAATATCCCAGTTTAGCAGGGCAACGTGCTTTATATATTGAAAAGCAATTAAAAGCATTTCAATCTGGATATCGTGACAGCCCGGTTATGAAAGGTATGGCAAGTAAGCTCAAACAACAGGATATTAAAAACATATCGGCTTACTTTGCTAGCCTCACAACCCAGTCAGCAGGCGGAGATCCTTCACTTGCAAAAAAAGGGCAATCAAAAGTTGCTATGTGTTTTGGGTGTCATGGCTCTTCCGCTCAAGGGCGAGGTGGCTTTCCAAAACTCGCAGGCCAACACCCAGAATATTTAAAAAAACAATTACTTAATTTTAAAAACCGTTCCAGAAAAGGCGGTCCTATGAATAGCATTAGCGCCACCCTATCTGGACAGGATATTAATGAAATATCCGCTTATTTAGGCAGTTTATAACCCCAACTTAGGATAATTATGGATTTTAGAAAACTTTTAATTCCTGCGACAGCTCTTTCTCTTGCGCTTTCAGGCACCGCATTAGCTCAAAAACCTGAAGGCAAGGGAAATCCTCATAGCAGAGGATCCGATGCATATAGGGAAAATAGCAACAGACAATCTGATGAATTCAGCAGCAAAGGCAAAGACCGTGCAGAAGAACGTCATTATTTAAAAGAATCAAAAAAGCATAAAAAAAAGGAACACAAATTTAAGAAAAAAAGAAAAAAGCATGGTGATGACAGGTACGAAAGAAAACATGATCGTGATGATGACAGATACGAAAAAAAACATGATCGTAATGATGACAGGTATGAAAAAAAACATGATCGTAATGAATATCGCCGAGACAATGATGATTATCGCGACAATAACAGAGATAGACAAAGAAAATATTACGATCAAAATGGCAGACAATACGATCGTTATGAGCGACAACGATATGAAGAACGATACCAAAATAACCCAATCGACACTATTACTGACCGAAAAGTCAATGAGGCAAAATCAAAAATCGATGAAGCCCATCGCAGAGCGATAGATGCCATCGATAACACAACCAAAGAACTAACCAATACTGATCCTCGAAGAGATCGATCTAAGCCGACCAAGCCTTGGTGGTCAATCTTTGGTAACCAGTAAACCCTAGATTTAATTATTTTAGAAATCACTACATCCACGATTTATCGTGGATGTTTATATGATATGTATTTATGTTAATGAAATTCTTATGGCTTTGGCGCCTGCTGGCGTATATGTCCATTTTAATCATAACCCCTTTGGTAGGTGTTTGGTTGGTCAGTAAACCACTCAGCCTTTATTTAGCATTTCCGCCTATCCCCTCGCCAAACCAGTCGTTACCCTTTTCCTGGATCACCTTTCTGTCAATAGCAATTCCTGTGGTGATTTGTGTAACGCCCTTTGTGGTCAGAATCATTTTGTCCAACATTCGGTTTGAGATTAAACGACAAATCGACCACGGTTTTCCCCTATGGGGGTGGTTAGGTGTTGTCATCATACTCATTTTTTGGATAATTGCATGGAACCGTTTTTCGCTATTTGAATCGTTTCAGAAGTTTACCTTTACGCCTTTATGGCTGGGTTACATTCTGGTTATCAATGCATTGACCTTCCGCCGCAGTGGGCGCTGCAGTTTGTTAGACCGGACATCCTATTTTCTTTTCTTGTTTCCTGTAAGCGCCATTTTCTGGTGGGTTTTTGAATACATCAATCGCTTCGTTGAAAACTGGTATTACGTTGGCATCAGTGAGTTCGGCCCCTGGAGTTATTTTTTCTTTGCTACGCTAGCTTTTGCAACGGTGTTACCCGCTGTACTAAGCACCACAGAATGGTTAAGCACTTTCCCGAGACTAAGCGCGGGGCTGGATCGGTTTCTTGGTCTTACCATTACCGCTCCACGGATGTGGTCATGGTCCTTAATAATTGTAAGCGTGGCTAGTCTCATTACTCTCGTCGTTTGGCCAGCTCAACTCTTTTGTCTGGTTTGGATTACGCCTTTGACGCTAATCTGCGGTTTGCAGTTGTTGACCGAAAAACCGCCCCTAATAAATGATATCGCCGCTGGTGACTGGCGGCGGCTCTGGAGGTTAGCACTAGCAGGTCTTGTCTGCGGTATTTTTTGGGAAATGTGGAATGCTCATAGTCTCGCACACTGGAAATACAGTGTGCCTTACGTGCAGCGTTTCAAAATATTTGAAATGCCGTTGATTGGTTATGCTGGGTATTTACCATTCGGTGTCATCTGTGGCCTGTTCACGGACTTCATCATGACTCCAACAAAATGTCGTTCGCAATGTTAAGAGACGTGTATTTTATAAAAGAAAATCAGGAGTTAGACCTGATTCATGAGATCGGCGGGCTATTAGTTGATTAACCGTCATTTACGACGCGAACAGCAAGAACTTTCGTAAGAACTTTCGGGGTCAGTTCCAATGTCATTAAGTTAAGCCGCAAGCCATTGAATATGTTATAATAATACCTATTAAAAAGACAGTTACCCAGAGGTTTAAAATGAATAAAAACCTCCTTATTAGAGAAT
>WTAG01000480.1 GCA_013139755.1 Methylomarinum sp.
GTGAGCATAAACTATGAATAGCTTCAGCATATTTCGCAAACCTATTCCATGCTTGACAACATACCGATACAATTTCCTCATAATTGTTCAAAACACCGATTAGAAAAGTTTGTACGTCGTAATTGCTACCAGATTTGCTCGACTGGATTGAGTTCGGGTGAATAAGGATATCAATGCTATTCGACAAGCTTTTGATGAATTACAAAATTTAATATCGTCTACTGCGTAACATCAGTCATAAATTATGGTGAGGACAATTCTTTACCTGCTCGTCTTCTCCATTAGAAACAATAATTTTTTATAAATTTAGAATTTTCTTAACGGAGAAATCATGAGCGACATTTTTACTAAACATTCTAATCTGCCAATTGCGCAGAAACATAGTTCTTTATTAGTAGATGGCAATGTTAGAAAACCAAATAAAATAAAATATTCTCTTGTCACTCCAACCTTAATTATTTCATTATTTACACCTCTTTCAGCAATATCAGATACAGTTAATAAAGACACAGTTTATAACTTTAATATCACTTCGGGTGATATGGCGACAGCATTAATTAATTTCTCGGAAACTACCAGTACCGAACTGAGTTATCCTGCATCCTTAGTCAAGGATATAAATGCGAAAGCACTAAAAGGTGATTTTACTGGAGAGCAGGCTTTAAATAAATTACTAGAAAACACCAAAATCACACATCGTTTTGTGGATGATGGAGTGGTTGCATTGAATACTTTGAAAGATACGGGAATGACTGTAGAAAGTCTTCTTGCTGCTGCAGGAGGAGATTTTGTATTGGCAGCGGCAGAGCCAAATGATGAATATACTGGGCCAGTGGAGCAGGAAGACTTGACTGTGAGTGGGCGGGAGTTGAATGGATATAGTGTGATTAATTCGAATACTGCGACTAAAACCGATACGCTAATTATGGAGACACCTGTTTCTATTCAGGTTGTACCTCGAACAGTGATGGATGACCAGCAAGTAATACGGCTAGATAGAGCGCTGGAGAATGTAAGTGGTGTTTATAGTCAACAGGGGTTTGGTCAAGTTGAGTCCTTTAATATTAGAGGGTTTAGTACATTTGATTATTATCGTAATGGTGTTCGGTTTCAATCAGCACGTACTCAAACTGGAACAAGAGAAACCGCTAATCTGGAAAAAATTGAAGTATTAAAAGGTCCTGCTTCCATTTTGTTTGGCAGAATTGAGCCAGGTGGAATGGTTAATTTAGTTACTAAAAAGCCACAAGCTCAACCCTATTATTCATTGCAGCAGCAATTTGGCTCAAATGATTTATACCGTACTTCAGTCGATGCAACAGGAGGTATTAATCAGGATGACTCGTTATTATATCGTTTGAATTTTTCCTATGAAAACAAGGGATCATTTCGTGACTTTGTAGAGAGCGAAAATGTTTTTCTGGCTCCCGTTTTGCAATGGAAAATTAGTGACCGCACTCAAGTTACTGTAGATATGGAGTATAAAACAGGTGAAACCACGCCTGAATTTGGAGTACCTGCTATTGGTGATAGACCTGCCAATCTTCCTGTTGAACGTAATTTAGGAGAGTCTTTTGCTAATGCTGAATATGATGAAATTCAGGTAGGTTTACACTGGTCTCATGAATTTAATGATCAATGGAAAATACAGCATCGTTTCAACGCTCAATTTGCTGATGAAAACGATGATGTGGTTTTACCATTAGGACTTAACGCGGATAACCGTACTTTAAATCGCTTTTATGCCGGGTTTAGAGATAATGAAAATGATACCTATAGCACTAGTCTCGATTTGACGGGGAATTTTGATACATTCGGTGTTAATCATACGGTTCTATTTGGAGGAGACTACTATCATTTTGAAAAGTCAGCACTTTTGATAGACAATTTTACCTTTCCTTCAATTGATATTTTTAACCCAACACATTCAGGCTTGGCCATTAGGAACCCGGCTGATAATTTTAGTGTAAACATTACAGAAAAATGGTATGGCCTGTATTTTCAAGATCAAATGAAACTACCTTATAATATTCATTTGCTAGCTGGATTTCGCTACGATAATTCAGAGATAAAACAAACCAATTCATTTGTTGGTGGTTCTAGGAAACTTTCAAGTAAGCAGGAAAAAATTTCACCGCGTGTCGGTTTGTTATGGCAACCTATCCCAGAGTTTTCACTATATGGTAACTATGTTGAAAACTTTGGTGCACCAAATTTATTTGCAACAGGTGTCGGTGGGCAGTCTTTAAAGGCAGAAACTGCTCAACAATGGGAAGCCGGGATTAAAACGGAACTAATGGAAGGGCGTTTTAGTGCAACTTTATCCTGGTTTCAGTTAACCAAACAAAATATAGCAACTGGACATCCTGACCCAGCACTTGCTGGTCTTGGATTTTCCGTGCAAACTGGAGAAGCACAAAACGAAGGGATAGAGCTTGATATTACTGGTGAAATACTGCCAGGTTGGAATGTGTTTGCCAACTATGCCTATATTGATTCTGAAATCACTCAAAGCAATGGTGGCACACAAGGTAATCGTTTCCCTAATGTGCCAGAACATGGTGGCAGTTTGTGGACAACCTATGCTTTCCAAAACCAACACTTACAAGGAT
This sequence comes from Methylomarinum sp., assembly GCA_013139755.1. The sequence goes on from WTAG01000480.1 coordinate 2,613, forward strand.
TAAAAGTGGGTGGTGGCATGGTTGCAAGAGGCCAGCGAGAAGTCAATCAGCAAAATAACGTTCAAATGCCCGGTTATGCATTGGTTAATTTAATGGCTGGCTATGAATTTAGAGTAGGTAAGTCCAAGGTTAGTGCACAACTTAATGTTGATAACTTACTGGATAAAAGATACAACCCTAGTAGTGCTGGTTTTGGTAATAGTCGAATTGATGTAGGAACACCAAGAACCTTTCTAGGCTCAATTAAGCTTGAATTTTAGATTCTTTCATCATACCTAAAAATACCATTTGGTTTTGTTAAGAAAAAACCAAAATACTCAATGCAACCTTATTTTTATGATTAAAAAATAAGGTTGCTAAGATGAAATTAAAATCTTTATATATTATTTTTCGAAAAAAATGAATAAATCTTCCTGCTCTATGGTTTTTATACTATCTTGTGAGCGTTCTGGATCTACAATGCTTCGCTATATTATTGATACACATTCAAAGATAGCCTGCCCAGGTCATTTATATCTTGGAAGTTTGTGCGAAAGCTTAAACCGTACTTTAATGGGAAGTGTTGCTCAGACACTTGCAGAAGCAAATAAGGAGGCACAACAAGATTTTATAGTTATTGAAACCAGAAAAATTATTCATAACATTATGGATAGTTATATTGAGGCTAAGGGGAAACAAATCTGGTGCGAGAAGACTCCTATGAATTTGGATCACTTATCATTATTAGAGACCCATTTTCCGGAAGCAAAATATATTTGTCTGTATCGACATTGTATGGATGTAGTTAACTCAAGTATTAATCTGAGTAAATTTCG
>WTAG01000498.1 GCA_013139755.1 Methylomarinum sp.
ACATGGTAATGAAGACATGATTGGAAAGTATGTGCAAAATCAGGGAAAAACATATCAGAAGCTTCACGAAGCGTACCAGTTATCACTCTTTTAATACCCCGTCCGCTTGCGGCGGGGTAGTTTATTAGGCTTTTGCTGTTTTCGGGTATTTATCCTTATGAATTTGACGCAGATGAAATAAGCTATCTTCCAGTTTTTCAGTAATTTCACTTTGTTTTAAAGACCGGCAATTCGGTTGGATAAATGCGCGATAAAAAAAGCTGATAATCAGAGGCGCATTATCGACACAGAGTAAACGCCAGGTAGGGTGCTGGCGTAATTTAAGTAAATAATCATGTTCCATTATATTTTCTGCTATTTCTTAGCTGAAATACCATAAATATACACCGTCGCGCCAATCACTGCCGCTGGTGCGATAATTAAATTAAGCACAGGAATAGACAAACCAACAACCGTTAAGCCACCAAAACTTAACACACCTATACGTCGGTTTTTCGCCTCATCTTTCTGCTGTGCAAATAATAAGCCCTTATTTTCCAGTGGGTAGGCCATAAATTCCAGCCCCATTCCCCATGCACCAAATAATACCCATAAAAAAGGAGCTATTAGGTTAACCACGGGGATGATAAATAAAATCAATAGCGGTAGCATTCGACTGGCTAAATAACCCATACGCTTTAGCTCTGCTAAAACAACTTGAGTTATTGGCTGTTCTTCAATCTTACTGGGTTCTCCTGATACAATTTCTAAGGTTTTTGCTGCTAATTGGCTATAAAAAGGCGAGGCAATTAAGTTAGCCAAAATAGTAAAAGTAAAGAAACCAACTACTGAGAAGCTGGTAAAAAATAATGGCCAAATAAACCATTCCAGCCAAGATAACCAAGTCGGAATAAACTGGGCAATTAAATCAGAGAGATAGAAATAGCCTAAGGCAAAGGCAATACTGTATAAGACCAAATTAATAAATATTGGAATAATCAAAAACTTGCGTAGTTCTGGCCTGGTTAATAATTTTAGCCCTTGCATAAAGCAGCTAATTGCATAAACAGGGCTATTCTTTTTTTCGGTTAAACTCATGATTGTAAACTCCTTACACCTTGTTCTGAGGGATTTAATACAACCCCTTGTTCTGTCACTATCGCACTAATTAAATTTGCTGGGGTAACATCAAATACTGGATTCCAGGCACTGATTAATGAATCCTCTTTGATATAACATTCGGGTAATAATTCCTTTTGATTTCGTTGCTCAATGATAATACCCTCCCCTGTTTCCATAGCAAAATCTATTGTAGATAATGGTGCGACCACCATCACCTTAACGCCATGATGTTTTGCTAAAACAGCTAATGAATAAGTGCCAATTTTATTGGCGACATCACCATTCGCAGCAATTCTATCAGCGCCGACAATAATCCAATCCAGTTTGCCTGCTTGCATTAACCAAGCAGCCGCTGAATCAGCAATTAATGTGACGGCTATATTATCTTGCGCTAATTCCCATGCGGTTAAGCGTGCGCCTTGCAACCAGGGTCTGGTTTCCCCTGCATAAACCGTATTTAACCCCCGTTTGTGCGCACTTCTAATCACCCCTAGCGCAGTGCCATAACCACCTGTGGCTAATGCACCGGCATTACAATGTGTCATCACGGCTTTAGCATCAATTAGTAGATCAGCACCTAATTCACCCATGGTTTGGTTGGCTTTAATATCATCCGCATGGATTTTCTCTGCAACCTTAATAACTTCTGCTACCACATCAGCAACTGGCTTATCCAACACTTTTTGCATTGTTTCCAATGCCCAGAACAGGTTAACAGCGGTAGGACGTGATTGAGAAAGTTGTTGTATATCCTTATCTACCTTAGTTTTCCAAGCTATGTCAGATTCAGAATAATGCTGCATTACCGATAAAGCCACACCATAAGCGGCTGCTATACCAATCGCAGGCGCACCTCTGACACGCATACTACTGATTGCCTCAGCAACGCCTGCTGCATCGGTATACTCATCATAAGTAATGGTTTCAGGTAATACTCGCTGGTCTAAAATTTTGACACTGCTGCCTGTCCACTCCAGCGCGTGAACCTTTAATTCATTTTTTGAATTCATTTAATTATCAATAATACCTTTTATCGTTATAATTCTATTCATTTAGATTTAATAATATTCGAGACGTTTGCATAAGAGCGTTATTTTATTTCCCTCTCACCCAATCCTCTCCCTCCGAAGAGGGCTTAAGAAACAAATATCTATGAAAGTTGATCTTATTATTCAAGCACGCTGGATTATACCTGTTGAACCTGATTCAGTAACCTATGAAAACCATAGTCTGGTGGTTGATGATGGAAAAATCGTAGATTTACTGCCATCTGCCCAAGCCGAACAAAAGTACCAAGCTTCATCATTAGAAAAACGGGATAAGCATGTGCTGATGCCGGGGTTAATCAATAGCCATACTCATGCCAGCATGTCTTTAATGCGTGGCATTGCAGACGATTTACCTTTAATGGATTGGTTGCACAATCATATCTGGCCTTTAGAAAAAAAATGGGTCAGTGAAGCCTTTGTTAGAGATGGCACCGATTTAGCTATCGCCGTAATGATTAAAGGTGGCACCACCTGTTTCAACGATATGTATTTCTTTCCTGATATTGCAGCTCATCAAGCAATTAAGCACGGCATACGTGCCAGTATTGGTTTAATCATAATAGACTTCCCCACGGTCTGGGCGGATAACAGTGAAGTATATATAGAAAAAGGCTTGGCTTTACATGAGCAATTACGCCATGAACCCTTAATAACCACCCCTTTTGCCCCACATGCACCTTATACAGTTTCCGATGAACCGTTAGCTAAAGCCCGCACCTTTGCTGATGAGCTTGAATTGCAAATACACATGCATGTACACGAGACCGCGCATGAAGTTGAGGATCAACAAGAAAAGAGCCAGCAAACACCTTTACAACGATTACATGAATTAGGATTACTTAGCCCCTCATTTATGGCTGTACACATGACTCAATTAACCGATGATGATATCCGTCTAGTTGCAGAAACAGGGGCGCATATCATTCATTGCCCAGAATCCAACCTTAAACTTGCCAGTGGCTTTTGCCCTGTTGCAAAATGTTTAGATGCTGGAATTAATGTTGCTTTAGGTACTGACAGCGCTGCCAGCAACAATGATTTAGATATGTTTGGAGAAATGCGTACTGCAGCCCTTTTAGGCAAAGGGGTTGCTGGGGACCCAAGTGCTGTTTCTGCAATGACTGTCATTAAAATGGCGACTATCAATGGTGCAAAAGCATTAGGCATTGAAGAAGTAACCGGCTCTTTATCTATTGGTAAAGCCGCCGATATTATAGCTATTGATTTAGAGCAACTGGAAACTCAACCCTTGTATGATCCAATATCACAGATTGTTTATGCCGCTAACCGCCAACAAGTAACGGATGTTTGGGTAGCTGGAAAGCAATTATTAAAACAACGTCAACTCACTACTATTAACATTGATGATTTAAAATTAAAAATAGCTGAATGGCAACAACGACTAAAACCATTTAACGACTAAAATCAGTTGGCATCGAATAATTTAAACATTAAAAGGATGGGCAAGGGTTACGTGCCCATCCAACGGTTGTTAAAAGTACTATGCACGTTTCTTTTCTTTCACATCCAGCAACTTCAATTTTAACAAATAAATCCGCCTGTCATCAGCATGTAACACCTCAAAACGGAATTGATCATACTCTAATTTATCGCCTTTCTTAGGCATTGCACCTAACTGATGAACAATAAACCCGCCTATTGTTTCATGCTCATCATCTTGCAAATCAGCCGAAAAATAGTCATTAAATTCATTAATTGGCGTTAAGGCTTGCAGAGTATATTTTTTATCACTATTCTTCTCAATATACGCATCTTCCTGAACATTAGCATCATGCTCATCCTCAATTTCACCAACTATTTGCTCTAATACATCTTCAATGGTAACTAAGCCAGCTGCCATACCATATTCATCAACAACAATTGCCATATGGTGACGCTCAGTTCTAAACTCTCGTAGCAATACATTTAAGCGTTTACTTTCTGGTACCACACTAACCGGCCGCATAACATCCTCAACCGTTAGTGCTTTATTTTCAAAAGCATACGCAATCAGATCTTTTGCTAGCAAAACCCCAACCACTTTACTGCGGTCATCTTCAATTACAGGAAATCTTGAGTGACCTAACTCCAAAATCAATGGCAAAATAGTTTCTAATGTCGCCTCTTTTGGCACTGCATTCATTTGCACACGCGGAATCATAATATCTCTGACACGCATTTCAGAGAATTGCAACACGCTCTGCATCATTGATAAAGCTTCTGCATCTAACAAATGCTTTTCTTCTGCATCTTTTAAAATATCTAACAGATCATCTTGGTCTTGTGGCTCCCCAGACAGAAACTGACCAATACGATCAATTAAACTTTTCTGTTGGGGCGGACTACTTGGGGGCTTTTCATCACTCATTTACTGCTTTTCTCCTCATAAGGGTTATTTATTTTTATAGTTTTTAAAATTTTAACTTCTAACGCTTCCATTTCTTCGGCGTCCTGATCATCAATATGATCATATCCTAACAAATGAAGTACACCATGAACAATCATATGTGCCCAATGATGCTCTAATATTTTATCTTGTTGCTGAGCTTCTCTTTCTACCACAGCTGCACAAACCAATAAATCCCCTAACAAATCACTTTCTACAGCATCAGGCGCATCAAAAGGGAAACTTAATATATTGGTTGAGCCTGTTTTATTACGATACTGCTCATTAAACTGTGTCATTTCATCTTCATCAACAACTCGGATAACAATTTCAGAGTCTTGAGAATCGTCTTTTAGTACGCTATCAACCCAGTATTGAAATTGATCTTGTGATGGTAGATTTTTTGACTCAGAGACCAGTTGTAAATCTAAAACATTCATATCAACTATGTTTCTTTTCGTAACGTTCATAAGCTAAAACGATACGCTGGACTAGAGGGTGCCTAACCACATCCTTAACGCCAAAAAAAGTAAAACTGATGCCTTCAACCTCTTTTAACACTTCTAACACATGTTTTAAACCCGACATTTTTTCATTGGGTAAATCTATCTGCGTCACATCGCCTGTCACCACTGCGGTTGATCCAAAGCCAACACGGGTCAAAAACATTTTTATTTGCTCAACGGTGGTATTTTGAGCCTCATCCAAAATGATAAAAGAATCATTCAAGGTTCTACCTCGCATAAAGGCCAAAGGGGCAACTTCAATTACGCCTTTTTCAAGCATCTTTTCTGCACGTTCAAATCCGAGCATTTCATAAAGTGCATCATACAAAGGTCGTAAATAAGGATCAACTTTTTGCGCCATATCGCCGGGTAAAAAACCCAGTTTTTCACCCGCTTCTACAGCAGGTCTGACTAAAATAATCCGTCGCACCTTTTCTGTCTGTAATGCCTCTACAGCACAGGCTACCGCTAAATAGGTTTTCCCCGTTCCAGCAGGCCCAACCCCAAAATTAATATCATGACTGAGTATTTTTTTTAAATAACTTTGCTGATTTTCACCTCGGCCCTTAACGATACCCCGTTTAGTTTTAATAAATACTGTATCAACGACTTCAGTCGGAGCGACCTCTAATAGCTGATCAATGCTAGCCTCTTGCATAGATAAATGTACCTGTTCGGGGGTTATTAAGCCTTCATTAGTTGCATCAAATAATTTTTTCATTAGCGCACATGCCACGTTAACCGCATCAGTCAATCCAGTGACTTTGAATTGATTTCCACGATTGGCAATAACCACGTGAAGGCGCTGTTCAATTTGACGCAAATGCGCGTCAAATTGTCCACAAAAATTGGATAACCGCTGATTATCAGCCGGTAATAAGGTGATTTCTTGAGAAAAATTGAGTTCTGACAAGTGACTATGATTCGTTATTTAGGATTTTATCAATAGAAGACTCAACTAAACGCCCTCTTAGAGAATTAGGTAAAGCTTCAGTAATCATCACATCAACAAACTGCCCCGCTAAACGCGGATGAGCCGTAAAGTTAACTACACGATTATTCTCTGTTCTACCTGTTACTTGCAGTGGATTCTTTTTTGACACACCTTCTACCAAAACTGTTTGAACGGTATCAACCATACTGTTTGAAACATCCATGGTCATTTCATCTAGTCTAGCTTTTAATATTTTAAGACGCTCTTTTTTAACGTCTTCGGGAGTATCATCAGTAAATTCTGCAGCAGGTGTACCAGGACGAGCGCTGTAAACAAAACTATAAGAAAAATCAAAGCCCACCTGCTCTATTAAAGACATAGTCTCTTCAAATTCTTGTTCTGTTTCACCAGGAAAACCAATAATAAAATCAGAAGATAAACTTATATTAGGACGAACCGCTTTCATTTTGTCCATAATTTCAAGATATTCTGCTCGTGTATAGCCCCGTTTCATTTGTGCCAAAACATTATCACTGCCACTTTGCACGGGAAGGTGCAAATGATTCACTAAAGCAGGAATTTCAGCAAAGGCTTCAATAATATCGTCGGTAAATTCAGCGGGATGCGAAGTAGTAAAGCGAATTCTATCAATACCTTCTACCGCAGCAACATAATGTAACAGTAATGAAAATTCAGCGATCTCTCCATCGTCCATTTCACCACGATAAGCATTAACATTTTGCCCTAGCAAATTAATTTCTCTTACCCCTTGAGCCGCTAGCGCAGAAATTTCATCTATCACATCCTGAAGAGGACGACTGATTTCTTCACCTCGTGTATAAGGCACTACACAAAAGGTACAGTATTTACTACAGCCTTCCATAATGGAGACAAAAGCCTTTGGACCTTCAGCACGCGGCTCAGGTAAAGCATCAAATTTTTCTATTTCAGGAAAGGAAATATCAACAACACGCTTATGACCAGATCGCGCCTCATTTAATAACTCAGGCAGCCTATGCAGCGTTTGTGGACCAAATACAATATCAACATAAGGTGCGCGCTTTTGAATAGCAGCTCCTTCTTGACTTGCTACACAGCCACCCACACCGATAATGACACCGGGTCTGTTATTCTTGATTTTTCTCCACCGTCCTATAGCAGAAAACACTTTTTCTTGTGCCTTCTCTCTAATTGAGCAAGTATTTAAAAGTAACACATCCGCTTCTTCTGGAATTTCGGTCATTTCCATACCATGAGAAGCTTGTAGTACATCCCGCATTTTATCGGAATCGTACTCGTTCATTTGACAGCCGTTAGTCTGTATATATAGTTTTTGCGCCATATTCGTTTGTAGATACTCCAACTAACCTACCTTTAAAAATATTCAACCTAGCGATTGAATTCAAAAATGGCATGCATTATAACCTGAATCAGTAACAACAACCTAAATACCAAATTTAATCCTGATAAACCGAAATTTCCAGCCACACCAACACCAGAAATAACACTTAATTTTCAACTAGTTAAATACAATTTAATATAAGCATTCATTCTTCATAGAGAAAAAATAGTGCCACGTTTCAATTAATTTACCTCTGTACACGACAAAAAAACAAATTCTATTTTAACTGGTTGATTTTATAAATGGTTTTCACATAAATCATGTAGCCCGTATGAAGCTTAAGCGTAATACGGGGGCTTTATACACTAAATTCTCGTATTACACGCTGTTTCATACGGGCAAATAACACGATACGTTTAATTTTAATCTAGCCACAACTGCATTTTATTAAAAAAATAAATAACTTATATTTTATTGGTTTTTTGTCGTGTACAGAGTTAATTCACTTAGAGCAACATAGAAAATAAACCCAATTATTTCCCAGCACTTTTATGATGCAA
>WTAG01000137.1 GCA_013139755.1 Methylomarinum sp.
TCATAAGATAGCGACAAAACAAGCTGTTTTTATGCCTTATTGTCGTTGTTTTGAGAGGTGGTTATCAGCGGTTTGTTGATTTCTACTATCTTTTCTTTACTTAGTTTGCCCGGATGCCTGTAGATAATTTGGCCTTGCTGATTAACAATGAGGGTGAAAGGAACAGTGCCTATTACATTGCCTAACTGCCTGGATAAGCTAATGCCTTCATCTCCAGCGATTAACATCGGGTAATTTATCTTGATAGTGCTGAGATATTCATTTACAGCGTCTTTATCATCGATGGCAATACCTATAAATTGCAGGTTTTTGTCATTAAATTGGTTTTGTAACTGAATAAAATCGGGGATTTCTTTTAAGCAGGGGGGGCACCAGGTTGCCCAAAAGTTGATGACGAGAATTTTCCCTTGCCATTCTGTAACATTGCGTTGTTGACCTGATAAATCCGCTAGACTGAATTCAAGAGTAATTGGGTTTGTGGATTTGGCGGTGGTGTCGGATAAGTTCTGCACAAAAAGGCCAGCAGCTAAGGCAAAACAGGCGACCAATATAATTAAGAATGTATTTTTATTCATGTGGACTATAGATTATTGATATTGGCTAGAAAGGTCTCACTATTTTGGTAGCCAATCACTCTGGAGGCAGTTCTTTCCTGTTTATCTGGTCCGAAGAAGAGTATGGCAGGAGGGCCAATTAAGTTAAAGCGTTGTAATAGTGCTTTGTCATCGCTGGCATTTTTAGTGACATCCGCTTGAATCAAGATAAAGCGAGATAGCTGTTGTTTTACTCTTTCATCAGTAAAGGTATAGGCTTCCATTTCTTTGCAGGAAATACACCAGTCTGCATAAAAATCCAGCATGACCCACTGCTGGTTGCTACTAGCCTGTTGCAGTATTTGCTCTAATTCGGCTATTGATGATACCTGTTTAAAGGCTAGGCCTTGGTGCTGTTCATCGGCATTAGCACTCCCAATGCCACGTAAGGGTTGTAAAGGGTTACTGTTGCCTATGCTTAAACCAATCAGTAGCAAAATACCATACACCAGCATGATGATACCAAAGCCTTTCCATAGTTTATGCCAGCCAGAAAGTGATTCAGGTAAAGGATCAATGGCGCGTAAATAAATTGCAGGAATAATAAGCAGTGCTGCGGCAAGTAGCATGGTGACATGTGCCGGTAAAATGCGATCTAACATCCATAGCGAGACAGCTAACATCAGCACTCCAAAAATAGCTTTGGTGGAGTTTAACCAATGCCCTGCTTTAGGCAGTAGTTTTCCAGCTGATGCCCCCAGTAACAATAATGGCGAACCCATGGCAAATCCCATAACAAATAAAGCGGAACCGCCCAGAATTACATCGCCAGTTTGTCCTATATAGATAAGCGCACCGGCTAATGGTGCTGCGACACAAGGGCCAACAATTAATGATGAAAGTGAACCCATGATGCCAGCACCCAGATACGAACCATCTCTGTGTTTATCACTAGAGTTGTGTAGTTTTGCCTGAATCACTTTAGGTAACTCTAGGTTATAAAAGCCAAACATTGATAAAGATAACAGGATGAAAATACCACTGAAGACAGCGATAATCCAAGGTTCTTGGAATGTCGATTGTAGATTACTTCCAAATAAGGCTGCTAAAACGCCGAAAGCGGTATAAGTTAAGGCAGAGGCTAAAACGTAGCTAAAAGATAATAAAAAGGCTTTTTTAGTAGTGACAGATTCACCTTGCCCAACAATAATGCCCGATAAAATAGGAATCATCGGAAAGATGCAGGGGGTAAAAGCTAATAAAAGTCCGAAGCCAAAAAAGCTCAGTAATGTGAGAGCAAAAGAATCACTTTGTAGTGATTGAAAAATCTGATCTTGTTCCGATAGCTTGGTAGTCGGTGGTGTTGCCTTAGTTGCGGGGAGTAACTGCTGAGCTTCAGGTATATTTAACTCTATTTTGCTTTCCATTGGTGGATAGCAAACACCGCGATCTGCACAGCCCTGATATTTGGCTAAAAGTGTGATGTTTTGCGCTGATTTTTCTGAACGAATCAGTGGTATATCAAAACTCAGTTCATTATGGAATGTTTGGACTTGTCCAAAGGCTTCGTCATGATAAGGCGAGCCTTGTGGAATAGTTATCTGTCCCAGTTGAATGGCTGTTTTATTGGCAAGATTTAGCTGTATTTTTTCTCGATACAAGTAATAGCCATCTGCAATCAGCCAATTAACATGCAGTGTGTTGGCATCTTTTACGCTGGCAAAAAACTGGAAAGCTTGTTCGGCAGGGAGTAGCTCATCCTCAAAAAGATTAAGCTTTAAACCTTTAAAACCATTAACCAGCTGCTTAATAGGATCAGCTTTTGAATTGCTTGGTAGTTGGGGTAAATCAAGGGTAAAGCTTGTTTTTTGTGGCGGGTAGCAGATACCAATATCTGCACAGCCCTGATAGTTAACTTGAATGCTTAACGCAGATAGCTTGGTTTTGTTGATAATAGGGATGGAAATTTTGAGTTGATTCCGATAAATAACGGTATCGCCAAAAAATTCATCATGTTTGGTCTTGCCCGTAGGCATGTCAGGTACGCCTAGTTGAATAGCGTCAGACTCGGAGATGATGCTGGTTTTATTTCTGTATAAATAATAACCATCGGCAATTACCCATGAAACTTCAATCTGTTCAGCAGAAATGGCCTTGGCTGAAACTTTAAATGCCTGTTCTGGTGGTAAAAGGTCTGGAGTACCGAGTGCTAGAGTTTGTTGGGTAAAGGCAGTGAGGAGTATAAAGAAAATTAATTGGTAGAAAGGCATGTATCCATCCATTGGGGTGTTCAGGGGATTGCGTTCAAAAAGGGACTCTGATTGTTTTTGGAAGTTCAAATCGATAGCTATTGTTCTTAGCCCTCTCTGGCGGGATGCCTACATGGATGTAGGTGATTAGAGCAATGCAGGAGCAATTGCCGAGAGGATTTGGTGAGCGGAAATAAAATAACAATACTCTCTTACAATTTATGAAAGTTTTTTGGAATTTTTACTGTTACGAAAAATTAAGGGTTTCTCATCATTTGATAGGGCACTGGCTCTTGCTGACGCGAGTGCTTCTTCAATCACATGATGATCCGGTGATTTGCTGCAAACAGGGTCTGTATTGTTCATATCACCAGTGAGTATATAAGCCTGACAGCGACAACCACCAAAGTCTTTTTCTTTTTCATCGCAACTACGGCAAGGCTCTTTCATCCAATCTGTGCCACGGAAAAAATTGAAGGCTTTAGACTCATTCCATATTTCTTCAACACTCATATCGTTAACATTTGGGCATTCTAAGCCGGGCAATTCACGCGCTGAATGGCAAGGTAGGGCGACTCCATCGGGAGCAATAGTTAAAAAGGTTGTTCCCCAGCCGTTCATGCATGCCTTAGGGCGGTCTTCATGAAAATCGGGGATCACATAATAAATCTTCATTTTCCCTGCGACTTTTACTTTATATGCCTGAGCAATCGCTTCAGCTTCATCAAACTGTTCTTTAGTAGGCATTAGCAGGTCACGATTTTTATGGGCCCAGCCATAGTATTGGGTGTTTGCTAGTTCTAAATAGTCTGCCCCCAACTCTTCTGCCATAGCCAAGATTTCAGGCATTTGGTGTATGTTTTCTCTGTGGATAACCACACACAGTACCATCGGGTAGCCGTGTTTTTTAACTAAATGAGCGACTTCTTTTTTAGTCTGATAAGACTCTGTACCCGCTAAATGGTCGTTAAGTTCTTGGCTGCTGGCCTGGATACTGACTTGAATATGATCTAATCCGGCTTCTTTTAGCTGGATGATTTTATCTTCAGTCAACCCATAACCAGAGGTAATTAAATTAGAGTAGTAACCTAATTGACGCGCATGTTGAACCAGCTCAGGTAAATCTTGACGTGTTAAGGGTTCACCGCCAGAAAAGCCTAATTGCACCGCACCCATTTTACGGGATTGGCTTAATACCCGTTTCCAGTCATCTGTGCTCAGTTCTTCCGTGTGATTAGCATAATCTAAAGGATTTGAGCAATACGGGCATTGTAACGGGCATTTATACGTTAATTCTGCCAGTAACCAGCGAGGAGGGGTGATTTTAAGATTGTTGGATCCAGCCATTTTGTAATGCTACCTCTAGGAAACTACTGATATCGTTTTTTAAACCACTGGTTGAGAATTTTTCTTCCAAATCAGTTACAAGTTGATCTAGCGTACGCGAGCCATCGCATAATTTTAATATTTCAGCCGAACTCTGGTTAAGCTCTACCATGCCTTCTGGATAAAGAATGACATCTTTTTGTTGTGCCTCTTCCCATTGTAAACGATGCATAGGAGAAAAGTTGATGGTTAATACTGGGTTTATAGTCATATTTTTTATTTAGAGTAGGTTGGATGAGCGTTATCCAACCTACTCTTATTTATTTTTCAACATTAAAGTAAGGAGGCATGTCATTTACATAAGCCATGTACATAGCGTCAGCCATAGACCATAAAACATCAAGTTTGAACTGAAGTATTTCAACCATGCGTTCTTGTTGTTCGCGTGTTTTATACCAGTCCAGAGTGATTTCTAATCCATGTTCTACATCTCTGCGTGCTTCTGTGAGACGTTTTTGGAAATAAATATAACCTTCCTTTTCAACCCAAGGATACAGTTCTGGCCAATTATCTAAGCGCTGTTTATGAATTTTAGGCGCAAACATTTCTGTTAATGATGAGCTAGCGGCTTCATGCCATTCAGATCGTCTGGCAAAATTAACATAAGCATCAACTGCAAAACGAACAGCAGGTAATACATGTTCTAAAGAAGTAACTTCTTCACGCGTCATGCCGACAGCAATACCTAATTGTATCCATGCTTCAATGCCGCCTGGGTCGCCCGGGTGTCCATCGTGATCAAGGATACGTTGTGTCCAGATGGCGCGTGTTTCACGGTCAGGACAATTGGCTAAAATATTGGCATCTTTAATCGGGATCATTATTTGATAATAAAACCGATTAGCAACCCAGCCTTGTAATTGTTTTTGGGTTAGTTTACCTGCATTCATCAAGGTATGCATTGGATGATGAATGTGGTATTTATTTTCCATACCACGCAATTTGGCTTCGAACTCTTCTCTAGTCCATGCTTTGTTAGAACAGCAACTCATGTGTTTACCTTTTATATCTCCCTCTCCTGCTGGAGAGGGTTGGGGTGAGGAGGTTTAATTATTATAAATTGATTTCCATACCATCGTAAGACACTTCTATGCCTGAGGCATCCAGTGTTTTACGTTGTTTAGAATCTTCGTCTAATATTGGATTGGTGTTATTGATGTGGATCAATATTTTGCGCGGTTTTTCCATGGCATCTAAAATTTCGATCATGCCGCCTTCACCAGATTGCGGTATATGGCCGATTTTTCTCGCCAATAATGGGCGGCCGACAGAGGCTAGTTCATCATCTGTCCAAAATGTGCCGTCTACCATGACGCAGTCGGCTTCAGTCATTGCTTTTTCTACGTGGGGTTCTATCGCGCCTAAACCCGGTGCGTAAAAGGTTGTTTTCCCTGTTGAAATCTGGCGAATCACCATGCCGATATTATCACCTTCGTGCGGATCATTTCTGTGCGGTGAATACGGAGGCGCTTTACTTTTAAGTGGTAAGGCGGTGAATTCAAGGTCATCAATGTTGGGTATGGTAAAGGCATCACCATTCAATGGAATAGGGTGATCGTTCACACCACAAAAGTGTTCCAGGATATTAAAAATAGGAAAGCCAGTAGTGAGGTCTTGCTTCACCATGTCTGTGCAATAAATAGTAAGCGGGTCGCCTTCACGCAGAATGAGTAGGCCGGTTGCGTGGTCGATTTGAGAGTCGATCATTACAATCGCTTCTATGCCCGTGCCACGTACTTTATCTTTGGGATGAATTTCTGGAAAACTTTCTAATTGTGCGCGTACATCAGGGGAGGCATTAAACAACACCCAGTGTTCACCATCAGATGAAACGGCAATCGATGATTGGTTACGAGTGCTGGCTTTGATAGAACCTGCTCTTACGGCTTTGCAATTTGGGCAGCTGCAGTTCCATTGAGGAAAACCACCACCTGCACCTGAACCGAGGACTCTAATTTTCATATTTGTATAAGATATCTGATGTGTAATGCTTGAATGATACTGGATTAATAAGCTTCAGGCAAAAAAAGGGGGAGACTATCAAGCCTCCCCCTTTTTCTACTTTAAAACCGTTTTAATTAACGGTTGTAGATGTACATAGTTACTTCAAAACCAAAACGTAAGTCGTTGTAAGTTGGTGTTTCCCATTTCATAGTATTTACCTCCAGAAGTTTTTATTTTTTATGCTAGCTTGATCAAGTAAGCACTTTGAAGTATACGATGATCTTTTTTTTTGCGCAACTATTAAGCGAATAGACCATGGACTTATTAAAAGAATAAGTCTTTGCTGACCAAAATTTAGTCTTATTTTTTTAATGTATTTTTCTTGTGCAGAATTAGATGGGGCGTTATATTGAGCGCTCAATAAAAATAATAATATATGCGGGAGGGTAATATGACGGGTAATTTAATTGAACTATTTATCATTATGTTAGTAATTGCATGTTTAGCATTTGCTCCATTGGGTTACTTTATTTATATGTATACAAAAAAGAATGGTGAACCTTTTGGTGATACTGAGCCACATGGCGACAGTGAGTCAAAGATAATTGATTTAGCAGAATTAGTAATTTCAAAAGTAAAAGGTCTTCTTGGTAAGAAATGATTTTTTAATGAATACAAAAACTGACAGTATCTACAGGTATAAAAAGAGCACAACACACAGAGGTCGCTAAGAACACAGAGAAGGGCCTTGTAAAAAACAGGAGGCTCTATTTTTCTTTGTGCTTTTGTGTGTTGAGCTCTTTATTTAATGAGTGTTTACATCTCTATAATATGCTCATTTAAAATGATTTAAATATCGGAGCAAGTTGGGCAGTTAGCATTTTTGCGTAACTTCATTTCATTCCATTGCATGGATAATCCATCTAGCAATAATAACCGACCATTTAAGCTTTCCCCAATGTCCATAATCAGTTTCATCGCTTCCATTGCCTGAATACTTCCAATAATGCCTGTAATGGGGGAAATAACACCATTGGTTGCGCAGTTCTGCATTTCCTCGCCGGTATCGCTATATAAACAGTTGTAACAAGGGCTATTGCCACTTCCCGCTGTAAAGACAGATACTTGACCTTCAAAGCGGATTGCAGCACCTGAAACTAAAGGGGTTTTATACTTTACGCAGGCAGTGTTAACGGCAAATCGAGTGGTAAAATTATCGCAACAGTCCAATACAATATCCGCACTCTGTACTTCATTATTTAAAGCCTCACCCTCTAATTTTTGTTTAACAGCTATCACTTTTACATCAGGATTAATGTTTTTAAGTGTCTTTTGGGTTGAAATAACTTTGTCTGTCCCTATATCGGATGTGTGATGAGCAATTTGTCTTTGTAAATTGGATAAATCAACCTCATCATCATCGAAAATTGTAATTTGTCCTACACCGGCTGCGGCTAAGTAGATGGATGCAGGTGAGCCTAGTCCACCCGCACCCACAATAAGCACTTTTGCGGACAACAGTTTTTGCTGGCCTTCAATATCAACTTGGGGCAGCATAATTTGACGGCTGTAACGGAGTAATTGTTGGTCATTCATAGGATGTAATTATACGCGATGATGAAGAGAGAGATAAGCCATATACTTGACAGAGTGCAAAACCAGATTATTATTAGCACTCATTACTAGCGAGTGCTAATAACACTATTAATTATTTTTATGGAGAGATATAAATGAATATACGTCCGTTACACGACAGAGTTATTGTCAAACGTGTTGAAGAAGAAACAACGTCAGCTGGTGGCATCGTATTACCTGGTTCAGCAACTGAAAAACCAAGTGAAGGCGAAGTTTTAGCTGTGGGTAATGGCAAGCAACTGGATAACGGTGATGTGCGTGCATTGGAAGTAAAAGTTGGTGATAAAGTGCTTTTTGGTAAGTACTCAGGCAACGAAGTTAAAATTAACGGTGAAGAACTTATCGTTATGCGTGAAGAAGACATCATGGGTATTTTAGATTAAGCCTCGCTTGATTGATTATTACTATTAACTATTCATTTATTAGGATTTAAAGAAGATGGCAGCAAAAGACGTAAAATTTGGTTCAGACGCACGCACCTTAATGGTTGCAGGTGTTAACGTACTGGCAAACGCAGTAAAAGTAACATTAGGCCCTAAAGGTCGTAATGCAGTTTTAGATAAAAGCTTTGGCGCTCCAACCATCACTAAAGATGGTGTATCTGTTGCGAAAGAAATCGAATTAGCAGATAAATTCGAAAACATGGGCGCACAAATGGTTAAAGAAGTGGCTTCTCATACTTCTGATGTTGCGGGTGACGGAACAACAACAGCGACAGTTTTAGCTCAGTCTATTGTTAACGAAGGCATGAAAGCAGTTGCAGCGGGTATGAACCCAATGGATCTGAAGCGCGGTATTGATTTTGCGGTTACAAAAGCAGTTGAAGCAATAATTGCTTCTGCTACACCTTGTGCTGACAACAAAGCAATTGCTCAAGTAGGTACAATTTCTGCAAACTCTGATACATCTGTTGGTGAAATCATTGCTGAAGCAATGGAAAAAGTCGGAAAAGAAGGTGTTATCACTGTTGAAGAAGGTTCTGGTTTAGATAACGAGTTAGACGTTGTAGAAGGGATGCAGTTTGATCGTGGTTATTTATCACCTTACTTCATTAACAATCAAGACAGCATGAGTGTTGAATTAGAAGATCCATTCATCTTGTTGTTCGACAAAAAAATCTCAAATATCCGTGATTTACTACCAACATTAGAAGGCGTTGCCAAAGCAGGCCGCCCTTTGTTGATTATTGCTGAAGATGTTGATGGTGAAGCACTAGCAACATTAGTGGTAAACAACATGCGTGGTATCGTTAAAGTGGCTGCTGTTAAAGCACCTGGCTTTGGTGATCGTCGTAAAGCCATGTTAGAAGATATTGCGGTATTAACTGGCGGTACAGTGATTTCTGAAGAAATTGGTTTATCTTTAGAAAAAGTTGAAATGGATCAACTAGGAACAGCTAAGAAAATCCAGATCAGCAAAGAAAACACTACCATCATTGATGGTACTGGTTCAGAAGAAAACATCAAAGCTCGTATTGCACAAATCAGAGCACAAGCTGATGAAGCAACATATGATTACGACAAAGAAAAACTACAAGAGCGTTTAGCTAAATTAGCGGGCGGTGTTGCAGTAATTAAAGTTGGCGCGGCAACTGAAATTGAAATGAAAGAGAAAAAAGCACGCGTTGAAGACGCATTGCATTCAACTCGCGCAGCGGTAGAAGAAGGCGTTGTAGCTGGTGGCGGTACTGCACTAGTCCGTGCGATTGCAGCACTTGAAGGTCTTGAAGGTATTAACCACGACCAAACAGTGGGTATTAATACACTGCGTCGTGCAATGGAAGAGCCTTTACGTCAAATCGTTGCTAACGCAGGCGATGAAGCTTCAGTTGTGCTTAACGAAGTTGCAAAAGGCGAAGGTAGCTTTGGTTACAACGCTGCAACTGGCGAATATGGTGACATGATTGAAATGGGTATTTTAGACCCTGCAAAAGTAACACGTACTGCACTACAAAATGCAGCATCTGTTGCAAGCTTAATGATCACAACAGAAGTAATGGTTGCTGATGAGCCGGCTGGTGATGCTGGTGCACATGCAATGCCTGATATGGGCGGCATGGGTGGAATGGGTGGAATGGGCGGCATGATGTAGGTGTTGTCTTAAAGCTCTTTCGCTTTAGTCAAAAAACCCAGCCATTTTTAATGGCTGGGTTTTTTTATGCCTGCGAGTCGGTATACTTATTAACGATGACTGTAGAGCGTACTTAAGTCCGCCTTATACCAATCCCAATAGATTTATACTTAAACCCCTATGCCTAAGAGAAATCGTTCATTCCTGCGTGCTCTTAGCAGAGATCTATAGTGTACGCATGGATTCCCGATTAAAGATTTCGGGAATGACGATTATTACAGTGATTATTTATTGGGATTGGTATTAGATGATAAATCAGTACCATAGCGGACTGAAGTCTGCTCTACAAAGACATAAGCATCATTAGATGCTTGGTAATTTCCCTGGGTGGAGTTGAATTAGTGGAAGAACTTTTAATTAAAGGAAGCAGCGTGTTGCTTAAGCTGATTGTTGCTGGAGCGGTAAATATGGATGAAGCCGTGCATGGCTTTTTTAGAAAGGCGACATGAGCGTATAAATCTAATCGTTCCCACGCATAAGTGTGGGGAACGAAAAAATAGATTATTTTTTTTGACTTAACCAGTTTTGGCTAAAAAAACCTGCGTAGATTGATATAACCATTACTATAGCTTCAATACTGCCTAATCCAAGGCTAGCAACAGCAGGTCCTGGACAATAACCACTCATGCCCCAGCCAATACCAAATATAGCTGCCCCACCTAATAAGGCTTTATCAATTTGAGTGCGTTTTGATACATGGAAAGCTTTTTCAAATAATGGTTCGGGACGCTTCAATATTAATCGGAATGAAATGAAGGTAACGGTGAGTGCGCCAATCATAACAAAGGCTAGACTGGGATCCCAGTCACCGGCAATATCTAAAAAACCAATCACTTTGTTAGGGTTAATCATCTGTGATAGTGATAATCCTAGCCCAAAAATAATGCCACTTATAAGGGCAATTGCAATTTTTTTCATTAAACTAACTCCGCAACGTGCTTGATGATGAAAACCGTTAGCATGCCTGATGCCATAAAAGTAATCGTTGCAAAGATAGAGCGTTTAGATAGATTGGCAATGCCACAAATACCATGACCACTGGTGCAACCACTGCCAAGTCGTGTGCCTATGCCTACTAAATAGCCGCCGACAGCGATTAGCCATAAAGGATAGTTTTCACGTGGAATAAAGAAGTCGGGAGCGATAAACTGAAATATGACAGCACCAATGATAAGGCCAACAAGAAACGTTAGGCGCCAGTATTCTTCAGCTTTGGGTGATTGGAATAAACCATTCATGATACCGCTAATACCAGCCATTCGGCCGTTAAATAATAAAAGAATCGTGACACTAAGGCCGATAAGTGCTCCTCCAAGAATGGATGGGAGGATGTTCATGTTTTCCACAATAAAATTACCTAATTAAATAATATATTAATATTCTACTATGATTTCTTAACTCTTAGGAGTGAGAGCTTAAATAGAGTTGCCAGATATGGGGGTAGACCTGGAGGAAAGTACTAAATAGCCCGCTTTTGGGTGCAAGGCGGACTGAAGTCTGCTCTACAGTCTAAGTGTTATTAACTTCTTTTATTAATCCACTCAGTACAGGTCTGAATGATTTCTTTAAAGACAGATTCTTCGGTACGATCAATACGTTTAAGAAGTTTAAAAGAATGATCACCACCTTCAATAATATGTAAAGTAGGTTGAGGCGAGAGGGTTTCTAGTAGTGGTTTAAAAACATCCAGTTTGCATAAGGAATCCCTAGAGCCTTGAATAAACAGCATAGGCTCATGGATAACTTTTAAATGATCAAATCGAGGTTTGTCAGACTTGCCAGGAGCATGTAATGGGTAGCCAAATAAGATAATACCCGCGTACAAATCTTCTTTGGCAGCTAATATTGTGGCATATCTACCGCCCATACTAATACCAGAAAGAAAAATCTGTTTACGATTAACCCCAGTTTTTTTTATCACTGCATCAATGACTTTTAGCCATGTTTCTTCCAGTACATGGGGTGTATTGGGTGCCTTTAAGCCTTGTTCCATATAAGGGAAATTAAACTTAACGGTTAAAATATTATTTTCCGCGACTCCTTCGTGTATCGCACTGAGTGAGCTAGAGTTCATATCACGCGCTGCACCATGGGCGATAATGAGTACGGATGTATAATGCTCGGGAATTAACCATACAGATGATATATCGGCTTTTTGAGTGATGGTTATCGTATGGTGTTCAGTTTTCATAATATTTTTGCAAATAGCGTGGGATGCTTTAGGGCTAGTATGGGGTGTCAAAAAACCAATAGTTTAACTTATTTTTAGAAAGTTCAATAATATTACTTGACGAAAATTCAATAACTCCATAGAATACGCCTTCTTCGGAGCGGTAGTTCAGTTGGTTAGAATACCGGCCTGTCACGCCGGGGGTCGCGGGTTCGAGTCCCGTCCGCTCCGCCAATATTTTTATATTGGCTCGACCTCCAAAATATATCATTTCAATAAAAAGAGAATAGATCATTTTTTCTCTGTCAATTTAATAAGCATTCTTTAGGCAACCCTAATCTGTAACTTCTACAGCACAAGTCACAATTTTTTAGTTTCACAGTCATTGTGGAACTGCAACTGAGTTATTGTACCCTATAGCAACGTCCATCCTCTGTGGGGGCGCTTTGTTGCTAAAGCTGACTAATCTCAGTAGCATTATCGCCTGATAATATCGGCATGTATTCTGTGGTTTATGTGGAAGGTAGAGTTACGAGAGTGTTGAAAAAGTCATCGCAAAAATCCTTATTCCGCAAGCTTCATACAGGCTGTAATATTCTTACATTGCAGATTAAAGACATACAAGTGTTCAGGTGTAAAATACAACTCGATTGCGTATATTCTCAGTCACCTTAAATCCCTCTAATCCCGGTCATACTGCAGTGAATGATAATATCCAGAGCACAGGAAGTCCCTCGACATTAAGCGGATACAGAGTTTACGTTCATGTATTTGAGTCCCGGTCAATCCCAGCCGAGATGATATATATTAAGAATAAATAACGTTATTCTAAAACTGGCTGAAGCTTGTATGCAATCAGGAAATATAATGCAAGACTTTCTCTTTAAGTCCTTTTATGTTTTTCTTGTAAAATATCGACAATTAATGTTGGTAATATAAGTATATTTGAACTACTCTTCGTTTGTCTTAATGTTAGGGGCTAACATAATTCCAAGTTAACTGACTTGTCCTCGTTTAGGGTTATTTCAGTATTATAAATAGCGAGCTATACAGTTATAGTCTTAAGGCTTGTTCTAAATATTTTGATATCAAAGTAAAGGCAATGTCATCAATTGCTTATATAATATCAAAAAACATGTATATAAGTATGATTGCTTAGTGTTTATGTAGGGTTTGAATGCCGAACTAACTATATATTAACGAGTAATAATAAATATTTGAAAGAACAGGTAAAAATAAAAACAAAAGGAAAACAGATGAAATTAACAGTATCGAAATCATTTTTTACTTTATTAGCAGGGGTTGCTTTGGCTACCTCAATAACGTGGAGCAAACCCAGTTTTGCTTGTAGCCCGTCCGGTGAAGGTATGTTGGGCAGTGTGTGTATTTTTGCCGGGAATTTTGCACCACGAAACTATGCCATGGCTGCAGGGCAGTTAGTGCAAATCTCTGAAAATTCGGCTCTTTATTCACTGCTCGGCACAATATATGGGGGTGATGGTAGAGTTACCTTTGCTTTGCCTGATTTGCGTGGACGTGCAGCTATTGGTTTTGGCCGCGGTCCTGGGTTAAGTGATTACAAATTAGGTGTTCGTGGTGGTGTTGAGACAGTTATTTTAACCGCAGCACAAATGCCTGCGCATAAACATACCGCAACTTCAACGGCGACCACAACAGCAACTTTGAATGCAGCGCCAGGCTCTGCTGCGGATAGTGTCGCGCAAGATAAAGCTTTATATTCAGCGGGAGCAAGAGGTGAAACTGGACCAAGTATTTATAGGGATGCCGCTCCTAGTGTTGCAATGAAAGCAGGGTCGGTTACAGCAACGACGACGGTAACGACTGAAATTGCTAATACCGGTGGTAGCCAAGCACATGAGAATCGTATGCCTTATCTGCCTATGAACTATATTATTGCTATGCAAGGGATTTTTCCTTCAAGACAATAATTGTAGCATGGTACTGAGGAGGGCTTTTATTGCCTCCTCAGCGAGGGTTTATTTTTATGGATATACAAAGTTTTAAATGATCTCTTCAGTAAATAGGGTAGCTCAAAGGCGCTGTTTTTTTTATAAAATAGTCATGATTATAGGTTTAGTGATGGCCTTAACAGCCTGCTCATTAACCCCAAATAAACAGCAATCAGCCGTAAATAATTTAGCCAGTGATTTAAATAAAGCACAGCTACTGTTATCAAAAAAAGACTATCAGGCTGCCTATCAGGAATATAAGACACATGCGAAAAATGGCAATGCCTTGGCTCAATTTAGTCTAGCCTTATTTTATCAAAATGGCTGGGGGCGGCAAGTTAATCAGACTCGGGCGTGCCAATGGTATGAAAAAGCAGCGCAAGGTAAGATTCCAGCGGCTTACCAGTTTTATGGGGATTGTTTAAAGCAAGGTATCCATCGCCCGGTAGATTCAGTTGCCGCGATTAAAGCGTATGAGTCGGCCGTCAGCTTAGGGCTATTTGGTTCTCTTTGTAGTATCGGCGAACTGTATATACAGGGGCAAGGTGTTATAAAAGATGTACCGAAAGGTATAGTGCTTTGTCAGCAAGCCGCCCAGAAAGGCAGCCCAGTTGCGGCAATGCGATTAGCCGATTTGTTTTATCAAGGGATTGATATAAAGCAGGACTACAAACAAGCGGCACAATGGTATGCGGGCTTGGCGGAGAGAAAAATAGCCAAGGCGCAATACCGTTTAGCAGAAATTTTACATCAAGGGTTAGGTGTTAATAAAAATAACCAAGCAGCACGCTACTGGTATGAAAGTGCAGCCGAACAGGGCTATTTGGAAGCTTATTTACCGACAGCAGAGCTGTATTTTTATGCCGAAGAAAATCCCAAAAATAGTAAGCCACTACCGGCATATACAGCAAAAGCCTATTTATGGTTAACAGCCTTGCTAAAAAGAGCAGATAACAAAGAGTTAGATCTAAAAGCAGTGAATGCATTGCATAAAAAAGTATTAAATATAATGCCAAAACAATGGCATGTTGAATTAGATAAAAAAGTGGAAGAACATTTAAAACATATCGAGCTGTAGCTAGCCACAGATTTACGCGGATTAAAGGAAAAAGCCAATAGGTCTTTAGTCTTGTATCCATTTAAATCCGTGGTAAAAACACAGATTTCACGAATAGGCACGGATTTAGAAGGGAGAAAGTGTTAAGGTTTTTTCTTTTAGATCTGTGTTTATCCGTGCAATCCGTGGCAAAAGTGAATTTGGTGTGGTTTAGTTAGGTGAACCTTTATTAAGGCAGGTATGTGATGGCAGTTACAAGCAAAACAATGAAACAGCAATTTAAAAAATTGTTATCAGTGGCGCGTAAACAAGCGGTCTCCGTGCGAGATTATGCACAGGCAACAACTGCCAGTCAGCAAGTTAAACAGCTGAATGCGAGCAATAGCAAAATGTATGCGCTGGAACCACGCATTATGTTTGATGCTGCGGCCTTAACAACGGCAGTGGAGACTATTGCAGAAGCAGAACCTGCGCCTACAGAGAGCGACCCCGCACCCGATGCTCAGTTACTAGTGGATGGTATTACGCAAGTACAGCCTGTAAATAGCGTTCTATTTGTTGATAGTGCAGTACAAGACTATCAAAGCCTGATTAATGGCGTACAGGCAGGAACACAAGTGGTCATTCTTGATGCCAACCAAGATGGCGTACAACAAATCGCGAATACACTCAGCCAATATTCAAATTTAACCAGTATTCAAATTATTTCGCATGGTAGTCAGGGACAACTAAGCTTAGGCAATGCTTCATTAAGCCAGAGTAGCCTTGATAGCTATCAAACAGCCCTGCAATCCTGGGGTGATGCGCTGTCAGAAACCGGTGACATTTTATTCTACGGCTGTAATGTTGCCGAAGGCTCGGCAGGTAATCAGTTTATTCAACAATTAAGTACGATTACTGGCGCGGATATTGCCGCCTCAAATGATAATACCGGTTCGGCTGCATTAGGGGGCGACTGGGTTTTAGAAGAAAGTACAGGCGACATTGAAGTTGGCTCTGTGTTAGATTCAGCGGCGACCAATGATTATGCCGCCATTCTGGCGGTAGTAGCTACAGATGCTACTTGGCTAGCTAATGCAGGAGATACCTGGACTCAAACGCCTGATGCCGATGGAAATACTCTTGCTAGCACAGCGGATTCGATTTACTTAGATACATTAACTACGCCTAATGATGCTGATGGTGGTACGGGGTATACAATAGCCACTAGTGGTGGAGGGTTTCAGTTAGATGCTATAACATTTAGAGGAGTCGCCAACCCGACAGCCAACCCATATGTTATAGAAATTTGGGCAGATGGTAATTCAGCTAATAAGTTCACTCAAACAATAAACGCTGGCCTGGCTTTAAATGCAATAGTAAATTTTGATCTTAGTGCGGATACAAATTTTAATAATATCACTTCTTTTAAAATCCATTTTCTAGGGACTGGTGGTGGTGGCGGTGAGTCGCCATGGAATCTGGATCTTATCAATTTTACAACTGCACCTCTCAACGTTGCCCCTGCGATAGGAGGCACCTCAACAGGGCAAGCCGTTAACGATACAGGAACGGTTTCTCTTTTTAGTGGTGTTACCGTGTCAGATGCCGAGGGTGATAATGTGACTGCAACCATTACTTTAGATACTGCAGCCAAAGGTGTGTTTACAGCGGCATCATTAACGGCTTCTGGCTTTTCTACAGCGAATGGCGGGTTAACATACACGCATGCCTCGGTAACAGCAGCAGCTATGCAGGCGGACATTCGGCTATTATCGTATGACCCTGCCGACAACCGTGTCGCACCCGGGAGCACGGAAACCACGACTTTTACCATTGGTATTGACGACGGTACGACAACAACAAATGACGCTACAACAACGGTAGTTTCAACGTCTATTAATGATATTCCCACAGACATTGCCCTCACCAGCAGTAGCGTTAATCAAAGTGGGGGAGTCAACGCAGTCGTCGGCACTTTGTCCAATACCGATGCAGATACCGGACAAAGTTATACCTACACATTGGTAGCCGGAACAGGTGATACCAATAATGGTAGTTTTAATATTAGCGGAACTTCTTTACGCGCTAATAATTCAAGTTTGCTTGCAGCAGGAACTTACAATATCCGAGTGAATGTCAATGATGGCGCAGCAAACTTTGAAGAGGCAATGACCATCACAATTGTGGATGATGTCGTTCCGACAGTGACCAGCGTCTCTTCCAGCACAGGGGATGGCAGTTATAAAGCGGGTGATGTGATAGCCGTTACCGTGCAATTTAGCGAAGTGGTTAATG
>WTAG01000591.1 GCA_013139755.1 Methylomarinum sp.
TGGGGGTTTGATTGTTTTCATTAACGGCAAAATGTTCAATATAAATACCATAATCAGGTAAGTAGAAATCGGGTTGATAAATACGATAATCAGGACCCGA
Organism: Methylomarinum sp.; assembly: GCA_013139755.1. Next base: position 101 of record WTAG01000591.1, read on the forward strand.
AGTATTGACTTCATAATTTGCTTCGTACTCATAAGCTATCCCTTGGCGAAATAGAAAATTGGCTATTTCGCACTCTTCAAAGCTTTTAACCAATTCACCCTGAAAAGTTCTAATCTCATTTTCTAATAGATATTCGTTGTATTCACCTAAACTTTTAAAGCCAAAAATACTTTTGTAAGGGTAGGTAAAATATAAGAAATATTTTACGATGCGTGATTTATACTGCTCATCCTGCAACAATCGTTGAATCTGTTCATCCACAAAACGAGCTCGTAAATGATCATCTTCAGCCATTTTATTTATGGCTGGAACCGCGCCTTCAACTTGGGTAATAATCTGTTTACCTAGACTGTGAAAGGTTTTGACTGTCAGTTGATCAATACCTAATTTTTCCTGAATCCTTTGTTCCATTTCATCGGCTGCTTTACGGGCAAAAGCCAGCATTAGGATTTTTTCAGCTGATGCTTTACCCGCTTTGACTAAATAACCTGCTCGACCAATCATGGTACTTGTCTTACCTGTTCCTGCGCCAGCTAACACTAAATTATTTTGCTCATCAATGACACAAGCTTTACGTTGATTATCGGTTAATGGATTACTTTCTACTTGGTTAAAAAACAATTGAAATTCAGATAACTGTTGCTGCACATAAGAGGCATTTACCTCAGCAATATAGTCATATCCTTTATTGAGTATTGGCTGAATAATTTGCAGTTGATGAAAAACCTCGGCTTTTATGTACTTATCAATATCTTGTCGTTTTAAACCCTCACCTAAATGCTGATGTGTGTTTAACCATTGTTTAGCAATGGGGTGGCGAATATAGTCATCATTAAAAAACAATAACTGTGCTTGTTGATAAGCTTGCTGAATATTTGGGGTTAAAGCTTGATAAAACGCTCTGATGTAAGCACGGTATGAATGATTAAGCGTCGTTTGTAGCCAGCCTATTTTCTTTTTAGAAATACCGCCTAAACGTAGTAACTTTCCATCTTCCAGATGCATCGCTAATATATTCCAGAAGAATCCCTGTTCAATGGCAACACCCACTCCAATTGCCAAATAAGGAACCTTATTTAAGCCATCCTTATGACCAGAAAGAATGATGCCATCATCGGTTAAAGAGAATGAATGATAATCAGTTTGTGGTGCAAATAAAGCAGCTAACCAACCAACTTGATATTTTAAGGGTTCCTTTGATTTTGTATTCAAGATTACATATCCTTTGTTTAAATAATATGCTGCCTACGTAATAAAAAACAACGCTACTAAGCTCATGAAAGAAAATAGCTTATTAAAAACCCCGAAGCATTACCAGTTCCACAGCGATTAAACTTGCCTAAAGATTGCTTTTATTGGTTCATAATTATCTAGCCCTGCCTGCAACGCCATAATATTTGCTAATAGCCGAGATAACCGTCCATTACCTTCTCTAAATGGGTGTACCAAATAAAATAATGGTTATACAGTAGCAATGGGCTGCTTTATCTTTGAAATTCATGAGGAACTAATCAGCCCTAGAGCTGGGACTCACGATTTAATGCTTGACCTGAGCAAGACTCAAATCCATATCAAAAAGTTTACCTATGAGCGTGTTGCACTAGATGCGGTATTTAAGCAGCTACTTTGAGCATGTTTAACTGTTAACATTTTTACTTTTGTAAGCATTTGTTTTACAAGTAGTTTACAAAAATGGCGGGAGCAAGGAGTTCGTAAAATCACATAAGACACTGTAATACAAGGATATTATAGAAAACAAATACAACTGTTACCGTCATTAGATTTTGCAGCCCCACTACGCACCTCTCTCGTATATACCAATTATATACGACAAGGCCTCTTGAGTGCACAGATCAATCAATTGTTGCAAGTACAACAAGGCATAAATATTGCTTTAGCATACAAACTCAGACAGTTACTTTATCTTTAAAATGTACGTAATTTCAACCAAGCACCTTATTACTCTACTTCTAGCTCTGTTATTTGGAGTGGCACTATACCTTCCCGAAGGCCTTGCTTTGAATGCTACGGGAATACACATATCAGCTATTTATCTTGCAGCTTTTCTACCCGCAGGGTGTTACCAGCTGTCAAAACTAAGCTTAAAACTATCACCCCTTCTGATTGCTGTCTTCTCCATTTTAAGCGGGAGATTTGTGGTACTTCATAATCCAAGATATTTACCATCAAGTGCACTTGTCTTTTCTGCCTTTGTAAGCTGCGGTAGTTACCTGCTGCTACGTATGGAGTAAGGTATTTCACATACTCCATATACGTTAAATAACAATGTTTAATTATATTGCATCATGAATTTAAGCCTCATTAAAAAACAAAGTGCCTTTACTTTAGTCGAAGTATTGGTGGTTATGCTTATAGTTGTAGCACTGGCATCTGTCACTCTTGACTTCACAAAAGACTTTGCCTTTCAAGCACGATATGAAGTCACTCAAGATAGGTATGAGAAGCTAAAAAGAGCGATTATCGGTCGGCCCGGTACTTTAATTAATGGGCAGCCGGATATTTCTGGGTTTGTGGCAGATATGGGGCGGTTGCCTTTGAATATTCATGAGCTTTTAGTTGAAAACTATTGTGACGATGATTATCGGATTTCTGATAATACACCTGATTCCACTGGGATAGTGGGAGCAACGGGAACGACACCTGATTCATGGTGTACTACTGAAACAGGAACACCTGGCGGGGGGTGGGTCTTACAGGGCACTAATTGGGACGGTCCTTATTTAACTATACAAAAGCCTGATTATAAGCCCAATGCTTTTTCTGATGGATGGGGAAACGAGGCGTCATCCAATGTTTTTACAGATCATAATTATGGATGGGAAGTTGAATATTGGGATGCTTCTAATACAGTAACCACAACAGCGGCTGATTACGCACATATGATTATTCAAAGTAAAGGTAAAAATGGAGTTATAAACACCACTGACACGGGCTATGACAAAGACTTTCCTTTAGCAGGGGCAATGCCGTCTATTAGACAAATAGACTGGCAAATCGATTTAAACGGGTTTCCATTGCGGTTACTAGCAAGTTCAGTTGCTGGCACTTGTAGTGCTCCAGCACCTACAGATCCGGCAACATGCGCTACGGTTGGAGGTAGCTGGGCGGCAGGTTCATGCTCAGGAGAAACCATTACCACCCCAAATGATTGCATTTTACTTAATGGTGTTTGGAGCGGTAGCTGCTCAGGTTATTCAATCTCTTCTTCTACCGCTTGTGGTCAAGTTACTGGCATTTGGTCTGGGCCAGGCACATGTCTAAGCCCCATAACACCTTTGACAAAATTAGCCTGCCTATCAGCTGGAGAGACCTGGACAAGCTCATCAACAAATGATTTGTGCCTAAAAATCATTGATCAAACTGACGCTTCGTATAATAGCTCTACCTCGCAAAGTGTTATTGAAGATGGTACTAGTCAAGTGATACAGTTTCCTTATACATCACCAACCTATGTTACTCCCGGGGAAAATATTGGAATCTTATTTACTGATGCCGGGTGCACTGGTCCGAATACATATGACTCATCTCACGCTAAGAACATATGCATAGATACAAACAACGATCCTGATTTCACGAGCAATTGTGCAGCTAAAGGAGGCTTATTTATCGATGATGGAACCGAAAAATTTTGCCGTAATATCATAGGGAACACGTGTACAGATATCACAGGAACCAACTTGGGTGGAACAGAGCATCCAAGTATTTCTGTAATGCTAATACCACATAGCATTTTACCGACTGTCACTTGGTAATAATCAGTTTGAAGCGTCGTACATTATAAGATTTGAAACTTTACGCCCTTAACTTCATTACACACAGCTGTCAATTTTCGAGATAAAAATGATAATTCAAAAAGGCACGACCCTAATAGAACTCACTGTAGTGCTATTAATACTAATAGCATTGGCGGGCTTGGCATTTCCCTATGTAAGTGGCACAAGCAGCAAAGCTTTGTGTGATGCAACTGATGTGTCAATGGCTAATATAAAAAAGGTCATCATGGAAAGGTACTACTTAGATACCCTAGGGAGCTTCCCCCAAGACAAAGGATCTGATGACTACAGCTTGCATTACTTATTTTCCCAAGGTGATGGTGCAGGAACTGACTGGAATAATTTTGACCCTGATAGTCAAGTGGGTTGGCGCGGTCCTTATTTGCAAGGTGCGATTACTTTAAATGCTACCGATATATCTAATCTTGATGGTTCTTTTCAAGACATTTCAGCAGTACCAAATTATCATGTAAATAAAGATTTAGTAGCTAATGATTTCATTGTATTTGATGGATGGGGGCGACCCATCATAATTCAGGTTACTGATTGCAGTAACTGGGATATAACTACCGTATCAGGGCAATGTGCGCGCCTTGTATCAGCAGGTCCTTTCGGTGGCCTTGGAATTGGTAACGCAGCGATTGATACTCAAATTTTAGACGATGCATCAACACTTACTGTATCAGAACAGCACAGACAGAATGATGACCGTATTTTATACTTAAATGCTCCTACGCCTGCCGAAGATATAAATCCAAGCTGTGGCGACTAATCCCTCGTGCACTCAAGTGCACTGTTTTGAAACAGCTAGCCATATATCGAGGCTGATACTGTATCAAGAAATTTGAGTAATTCAGCCTTGACAATAGGGTCAAGCTTGACTCTTGCCTTTTTTTATTGCTTTACTCACTCAACTATAGGGGTGGGGGGAATCAGCCATATTTTTCTTCGTATCAATCAAACACGAATATATTAATTGTTCAAAAGTTCTGGCACTCTATAATTACTCCTCACTCCAGCCTTCGCCCTCTGGATAAGGAGATAAGATCTCAAAACTTTTTGAACAACTAACAGAAAGAGCCCCCTATCTTTCCTCATCACTTAATTTAGATCCAATTATCTATGCGTAATGCCTCAACACGCTCAAACTCTTTTACATTATTAGTCACTAAGATAAGCCCTTCACTACGTGCATGTCCTGCAATATGAA
>WTAG01000246.1 GCA_013139755.1 Methylomarinum sp.
CTTCTTTATCCAGCCCAAATGCCTTATGTAACGCACGGACAGCAAGCTCTAAATACTTTTCTTCAACTACCACAGATATCTTAATTTCAGAGGTCGAAATCATCCTGATATTAATACCCTCATCTGCCAAAACTTTAAACATAGTACTAGCAATACCTGCGTGTGAGCGCATACCAACACCAACAATAGATATTTTAACGATATCATCATCGCCAGTAACTTGTTTTGCCCCCAAATCAGCACATACTTGCTCTAAAATAGCTTTAGTTTTTTGATATTCATTACGATGCACTGTAAAGGTAAAATCAGTGGTCGAATCAGCGGCTATATTCTGGATAATCATATCTACTTCGATATTTTTATCAGCCACAGGGCAAAGAATTTTAGATGCGACACCCGGTAAATCAGGGACACCGGTAATTGTTAACTTAGCTTCATCACGGTTAAATGCAATACCTGAAATTAAAGCTCTTTCCATTTCTGATTCCTCATAAGTAATGAGCGTGCCATTACCTTCTTTAAATGATGATAATACTCTGAGTGCTACATTATATTTGCCAGCAAACTCAACCGATCGTATTTGTAAGACTTTTGATCCTAAACTGGCCATTTCCAGCATTTCTTCAAAGGTAATCTTATCCAACCTACGTGCTTTAGGCTCTACTCTAGGGTCTGTTGTGTAAACGCCATCCACATCTGTATATATATGGCATTCATCAGCTTTTAAGGACGCTGCTAAAGCCACTGCTGTGGTATCTGATCCACCTCGCCCTAGCGTGGTGATATTGCCTTTCTCGTCAACCCCTTGAAAGCCAGCAACCACAACCACTTTGCCTTCGTCGAGATCTTGTTTGATTTTTTGATCATCAATCTCTCGAATTCTGGCTTTGGTATGCGTACTATCTGTTAAGATTTTGACTTGTCCACCAGTGTATGAACATGCGGGACAACCCAAATCATGCAAGGCCATACTCAACAGAGACATAGTTACCTGCTCTCCGGTAGAAAGCAGTACATCCATCTCTCTATTATCGGGTTGCGATTGCATTTCTGTTGCCATTGAGGTTAAGCGATTGGTTTCCCCACTCATTGCTGAGACAACTGCAACGATATGATCACCTTGATCTCGCGCTTTTTTAATTTTTTCAGCAACCGCTTTGATACGCGCTACTGAACCGACGGATGTTCCACCGAACTTATATACAAATACTGCCATTTTTTAATTTACTATCCAAAAACTTATTTTTTAGAGACCTGATCAAGCTAAGAAAATACTATAGGATGCGCTTCGTCCCTCAGCACATCCTATGCCCTTTTATTAGCCTTTTAGCTGCGCTTCTACCCATACAGGCACTTGTTTTAATGCTTCATCCAATCCTGATGGATCGGTTCCGCCTGCTTGTGCCATATCTGGTCTACCACCACCCTTGCCACCGACTTTTGTTGCCACAGAGTTAACCAAGTCACCTGCTTTTAATCGCTTAACCTGGTCTTTACTCACGCCGGCTATCAAGCTGACTTTACCGTCTTTAACTGTGGCTAAAACAATGGCCGAACTACCTAACTTGTTTTTTAATTGATCGACCATATCGCGCAGTGATTTAGGATCAACATCATCCAGTTTTACGGCTAATACTTTAATGCCATCAACCTCTACGGCTTGAGCACTTAATTCACCACCCGCAGAGCTGGCTAATTTAGATTTTAATCGATCCAGTTCTTTTTCTAACTGCTTATTCTTTTCAATTAACTGCTGAACCTTATCGGATGTTTTTTCAGGTAAACTTTTAACTAAGCCAGCAATATTGGCCAACACTTTATCTCGACTTGCTATCCATTCTATACAAGCTTTTCCGGTAACCGCTTCAATTCGCCTTACCCCTGAAGCAACACCGGTTTCACTGATGATTTTGAAACAACCAATATCACCTGAACGCTCAACATGTGTTCCGCCACACAATTCAATTGAGAAGTCACCCATCTTTAATACGCGTACTTCATCGCCGTACTTCTCACCAAATAATGCCATTGCCCCTGCTTTAACCGCATCGTCTTTAGACATCACTTCAGCAGAAACTGCATTATTCATACGAATCTGCGCATTAACAATTGATTCAATCGTGCTGATTTCTTCAGCTGTCATTGGCTCAAAATGTGAAAAGTCAAAACGTAATCTTTCTGGATTAACCAATGAGCCTTTCTGCGTGACATGCTCACCTAAAGTTTGCCTTAATGCCGCATGTAACAAGTGTGTGGCAGAGTGATTAAGCTCTGTGGCATTTCTGTCTTCTGCATTAACACTGACTTCACAGGATTGATTATTATTAATCTCACCATTCAACACAGTTCCTTTATGCAGAAAAAGTGTACCACCTTGTTTTTGTGTATCAGTTACTTCAAAAACAGACGAGTCCACTTTAATGTTACCGCTATCCCCTACTTGTCCACCCGACTCAGCATAAAAAGGTGTTTGATCTAAAACAACAACACCCTCTTCACCTGCATTTAATTTCTCAACTGCCTGACCTTTTGCAAATAAGCCAACAACCTGTGCCGAACCTGTTAGATCATGATAACCGGTAAAATCAGTTTGGCTGTCATGTCTAATATCTTGATCATAATCTGCATCAAACTTACCGCCAGCTCTTGCTCTATTACGTTGAGCTGACATTTCAATTTCAAACCCTGCGTGATCAACAGTCAATTCTTGCTCTCTGGCAAAATCAGCGGTTAAATCAACAGGAAATCCATAAGTATCATATAAAAGGAATACGATATCGCCAGGAATAACATTGCCTTCAATTTTAGCAACACAGGCTTCCAGGATTTTCATGCCCTGCTCTAAAGTTTCAGCAAAACGTTGCTCTTCTTTTTTAAGAATCAATTCTACTTGCGCTTGTGCTTCCTTCAGCTCAGGAAAAGCCTCGCCCATTTCTGCTACTAATGGCGCAACCAATTTATAAAAGAAAACATCATTAGTCCCTAAACGATAACCATGACGTATAGCACGACGAATAATACGTCTTAATACATAACCACGACCTTCATTTGATGGTAATACGCCATCTACTACCATAAAGGCACATGATCGAATATGATCAGCAATAACTCGTAATGAACTGTTAGTTAAATCAGTCGTACCCGCTAATTCAGCAGCCACTTTTAATAGATTTTGAAACAAGTCAATTTCATAGTTGTTATGTACGCCCTGCAATACCGCTGCAATTCGCTCTAAACCCATACCGGTATCAACAGAAGGTGCAGGTAAAGGATGTAACAATCCATCCTTATCCCGGTCATATTGCATAAATACCAGGTTCCAGATTTCGATATATCTATCACCATCTTCTTCTGGCGTTCCAGGTGGTCCACCTGCAACATCTTCACCATGATCATAGAAAATTTCAGTACAAGGACCACAAGGGCCCACATCGCCCATAGACCAGAAATTATCTTTCGCACCGATTCTTGATAATCGAGTGGGGTCAATTTTTATATCTTCCAACCAAATAGCTTCCGCTTCCTGGTCTTCTTCAAAAACAGTGATCCATAATTTTTCAGCCGGAATTTCTAACTCTTTGGTTAAAAAATCCCAGGCATAATGAATCGCTTCTTTTTTAAAGTAATCACCAAAACTGAAGTTACCCAACATTTCGAAAAACGTATGATGCCTTGCGGTATACCCAACATTCTCTAAATCATTATGCTTACCACCAGCACGCACACAACGTTGTGTCGTTGTTGCTGTTACATAGTCACGCTTTTCCCGTCCTAAAAACACATCCTTAAATGGCACCATTCCTGCATTAGTAAAAAGCAAAGTGGGATCATTTCCTGGAACAAGTGAACTGGAAGGCTGAACAGAATGTCCTTGCTCTCTAAAAAATTCTAGAAAAGCAGTACGTAACTCTGCACTGGTCATTTTTTTCATAATTTATCTAACTGTCTTAATATATTTTTCTTTACTTAAAAACGCTCCCCGTAAGGAAACGTTTTTAAGATTTTTATAAAATTCTTACCATCATAATTTTGACGGATATCAAACCAAAGCTTAAGTTAGGAATAAAGTAACTTAATATTTAACACCTTAAAAAGCCTATTTATTAATTCCCCACTAAAGCCACGTTGCTGTAAAAATCGACTGCGTTTAAGCCACTCTTTACTAAGCAAGGTTTTTTCATCAGAATATTTTCTTTCATAAACTTGCCGAAGCAAATCATCCCAATCATCCGCCAGATCAAATACAACGGTGTCAAAATCAAATGACTCAATACCCCGTTGTTGTAATTCATAGCCAATTTTAATCGGACCATAACCTTTTTTTATGCGGTATCTTGCATAACTTTCAGCAAATCTTAGGTCACTTTGCCAGCCTTGCTCGGCTAAATCATCAATAATTATTTGTGATTCGGCATGACTAAAGCCTTTTACGTCTAATCTATTTAGCAATTCAAGCTGGCTATATTCTCTTCGAGTTAAAAGCCTTAAACAAATATGCCTGATATCTTTTGCAGATTCAGCATCTATCACTCTTCAGGTTCAACCTCATCTGCATCTTTTTCAGTAAGAACACTAAACACTTCAGCACGGATTTTAGCTTCAATTTCTTGTGCTTTTGCTGGGTTATCCTTTAAATAAGCTTTAACATTCTCTTTACCCTGACCTATTTTTTCATCGCCATAGCTGTACCAGGATCCGGCCTTATTAACAAAGCCATATTTAACGCCTAAGTCAACTAACTCACCCATAAATGAAACGCCTTCACCATAAAGGATTTCAAACTCAGCTTGTTTAAACGGTGGAGCGACTTTATTTTTAACTACTTTTACCCGGGTCTCATTACCAATAATCTCGTCACCCTTTTTCACCGCACCGATACGACGAATATCTAAACGGACTGAGGCATAAAACTTTAAGGCATTACCACCTGTAGTCGTTTCTGGATTACCAAACATCACACCAATCTTCATTCTTAACTGATTAATAAATATAACCAGCGTATTAGAGCGTTTGATATTAGCCGTCAATTTTCTTAATGCTTGCGACATTAAGCGTGCTTGCAAGCCCATATGGGAATCACCCATATCGCCTTCAATTTCTGCTTTAGGTGTTAACGCAGCAACCGAATCCACCACCACCATATCAACTGCACCCGACCTGACCAGCATATCGACGATTTCCAGCGCCTGCTCGCCTGTATCCGGTTGTGAGATAAGCAAATCATCAATATTAATACCAATTTTTGCCGCATAAATTGGATCTAAAGCATGCTCAGCATCAATAAATGCAGCAGTACCGCCTAATTTTTGCATTTGTGCAATGGTTTCCAGTGTCATCGTGGTTTTACCTGATGATTCTGGCCCATAAATTTCAACAACACGTCCTCTAGGTAATCCGCCTGCACCTAAAGCAATATCCAAAGACAAAGACCCTGTTGAAACGACGTCTATTCCCTTCGCGGCTGAAACATCACCCATACGCATGACGGAGCCTTTACCAAATTGCTTCTCAATTTGCATTAACGCTGCACCCAGCGCTTTCTTTTTGTTTTCGTCCATTTTATGCCTATGATTTACATTCAAGTTCGTTAAACAACCTAATAAGGTCGTTGAGAATAGAGTCTAAAAAATTAACTCGCTATTATCACATAGAGAAGCGTGGTGAAACAGCTTTTGATAAAGAAAAATGCCAATAACACTTTATTACAAAAAACTAAACCTAAAAATGCCATATACAGAGGTAATTATCAATTAATCAACAAATGTACGTAGATACTAGAAAAGTAACCCAAGGCGATAGCTGGCACCCATTTTAAATGACTGGAAAACGTATAAAAACCTTTTGCCTGACCCATTAACGCTACACCTGCCGCAGAGCCAATCGATAACAGACTGCCGCCTGTCCCTGCTGTCAATGTGACCAAAAGCCATTGTGTTTCTGACATCTCGGGGCTCATTGTTAATACGGCGAACATAACCGGAATATTGTCAATAATTGCAGATGCGATCCCGACCAATATATTAGCGGTGGTCGCCCCCAATTCGCCATACATAAATTCGGAAGTTAACGATAAATACCCCATAAACCCTATGCCGCCGACTGCCATGATAATGCCATAAAAGAAAAACAAGGTGTCCCATTCCGATTTGGCAATATGACTAAATACATCAAAGGCACTACTGCCAGAGACCTCGGAACCTGGAACCGAATCAAAAGAAGTATTTTCTTTTCTGAACATCAATCGCAGATAATAACCAAATATTTTCAGATAGCCCAATCCCATTAACATGCCAATAGCAGGCGGTAAGTGCAGGAATTGATGAAAGAATATGGAGGTAGCAATCGTTGTTAAAAACAACAGCACAATAATTAATCCGCCATGCTTTATCTCTGCATTGACCTCAGTTGGCAAGCTTGGACTACCCTTAGGCAAATAATAATGCATGATGATAGCTGGCACGACAAAATTGACAACTGATGGAATAAATAGTTTAAAAAAAGTCGAGAACTCTAAAATGCCTTTTTGCCAGACCATTAACGTGGTGATATCACCAAAAGGACTAAAAGCACCTCCTGCATTCGCAGCAACCACAATATTGACACAGGCAATGGTAATAAAGTCAGGTTTGGCCGTGCCGATAGTCAAAATTACCGTACACATAATCAAAGCAGTGGTCAGATTATCTGCGATGGGCGAAATAAAAAATGCCAGAGTACCTGTAATCCAAAAAAGCTGACGATAACTAAAATTTCTTGAGACCAGCTCATAATGAAGCGCATCAAACACACCGCGTTCTATCATCGCGCTGATATATGTCATTGCGACTAATAGAAAAAAGAATAATTCGGTATATTCAAGAAAGTTATGCTCAAGTGCCTGTCTGGCAATATCATTTAGACCATGTGATTTATAGACATAGGCGATGATTGCCCAGATAATTCCAGCGGCCACTAAAACCGGCTTAGATTTTTGCAAATGCAGTTTTTCTTCCAGGACCACCAGTGTATAAGCAATCAGAAACACGAATAGAACCAAATACCCGGAGAAATGCGCAGTTAAATCTAGTTGATCATTACTGGTCTCTGCACTCAACCCCAATACTGGAAACAACAAGAATAAATTCAACAACACTATGTTGATAGTTATTTTCTTCATAATCAAATATTAGTTTGCACAAGTGTAGAATGGGTAAAAGCTCTTTGTGCCTATCATTAGTGTGATGGGCACGCTCACGAGACTGTGAAAGTATTCAATGTAGGCTGGGTTGAGGCGCGAAACCCAGCATTAAAAGTGATACAACGTATAGATTCTGGGTTTCGTACCCCAATCCAGCCTACGGAAGCAGTTATTTTTTTATGAAAAATGAATATTTTCACACCCTCTCACGCTTTGCCCATCCCACACAAAACATATAGTTGTCGAAGTTATTTTATGCATGTCCCTTTGCATTATTAATAATTAAAGTATCATCATAAAAATTTACTTCACCTGTTGTAATATTATGATTTCCGCCAATAATTCCACATTCACCACTTTCAATCATTTCCTTTAAAATAGGACTGCGTTCAATAATGGCCTGTACCGTTCTTTTAACATTAATAGTTGACACTTTTTCCACAAATTCATCGTTGCTTGAATTACGATTTTCAGTTTCTGTTTTTTCAGCATAAATCGCTGGCTGTATCTTATTTAACAGGGCTGTCAGATTGCCTAATTCCACGTGATCGCAAGCGCCTCTTACAGCGCCGCATTTTGTATGCCCTAAAACCACTATTATTTTAGAACCTGCCACTTTACAACCAAACTCCATACTCCCCAGAATATCTTCATTAATAATATTGCCGGCTATACGAACACTAAATATATCACCCAATCCCTGGTCAAAAATTAACTCTGCAGAAGTGCGGGAATCAATGCAGCTTAAAATAACTGCAAATGGATGTTGTCCATCGGATGTTTCATTAGCCTGTTGCAACAGATTACGGTTAACTTTAATGTTATTAATAAATCGCTTATTACCATCTTTTAATAATTCTAATGCCATAGCGGGTGTAATAGCCGCTTGCATTTCCTTAGTTAATGTTTTCATTTTTTTCCTAAATGGTTTATGCCACAGTCGGCTCAATAAAATTTATCTTTTCGACCGTTATGTTTTTAGTTTTTGCATTACTTTCATAATTACTTATGATCTCTAAAACATCGTAAGCAATTGATTTGGAATTTGAGCAATCAATAATCACTTTTACATTCTGGGGAATGTCGTTTAATGTGTTTAATATGCTCGCCTTATTAAAAAACGAAACCTCTTCTGCCAATACAATATGATGAATCTCATGCCCCTTTTCTGTGGTGATTACATCGTGCATGTAGTGAGAGTTATTGTAACTATGGTACAAGGTATTAAAAATGCCAAAGAACATACCAATCGATATTCCTATCAGTAAATCGGTAGTCAAGATACCGATAACAGTGGCTACAAAAGGGGCAAACTGTTCCCATCCCAATGAGTACATCTGCTTAAAGAGAGCGGGGTTGGCTAATTTATAGCCCACTATAATCAATATGGCCGCTAAACTGGCTAGCGGAATCATATTCAGTAGGCCAGCAATAGTAATAACACTGATTAATAAAAACACCCCATGAAGTATTGCCGACAGCTTAGTTTTGCCACCAAAGGCAATATTTGCCGAACTACGAACAATCACCTGTGTTACGGGCAATCCACCAATCAAGCCAGAAATAATATTACCCAGGCCTTGCGCCTTTAATTCCCTATTAGTAGGTGTTACTCGTTTGGAGGGATCAAGTTTGTCGGTTGCTTCAACACACAACAATGTTTCCAGACTGGCCACAATCGCCATGACAAAAGCTATTTTCCAAACATCAACATTGGTAATTTCTGAAAAATCAGGAAAGGTAAACTGACTAAAAAAACCACCTAAACTATCAGGTACCGGAAGTCTCACAACTTGATCGGCAGCCAGACTTAAATTTAATAGCCCATTTTGATAAACAGTATTCATAACAATACCTAAAACGACGACTACAATTGGCCCTTGTATCAATTGAAACAGTTTATGTTTTTTGCTTAACACCGCATCCCATAGGATAAGAATTATTAGGGATAGTGCTGCAATCAATACTGCACCAGGCGAAAAGAATTCAAAAGCACTTACAATAGATGACAATGTATTTTCGCCATCAAGTTGAAAGAAAGAAAGGTCGCCTTCCATATCTTTGTCATAACCAAGTGCATGAGGTATTTGTTTTAAAATAATCAATAGCCCAATTCCCGTCAGCATCCCCTTAATAACAGAAGAAGGAAAGAAATAAGCAATAAATCCCGCTTTAGCAAAGCCCATAACAAGCTGAATAATACCTGCTAGAACAAGAGCCAATAAAAAAGCCGACCAAGAACCTAACGTGGTAATAGCAGAAAAAACAATCACGGCTAACCCGGCTGCTGGGCCGCTAACACCCAGAGATGAACCACTTGCAATACCCACCACTATACCGCCGACTATGCCTGCTATGACCCCAGAGAACAAAGGCGCCCCCGAAGCTAAGGCAATGCCAAGGCATAAAGGAAGTGCCACAAAAAAGACCACAATACTGGCAGGCAAATCGTTTTTTATTTCTTTAAACATTTTTTTACTTCCTAAATCTGTTAGTTTAAAATCAACAAGACAGTATAAATATCTGCAATGATAGTAATACTATCATTGCAGATTGTAAAGCTTGGTATTTATTTTTTGGTGCAGCATTCCTCATAAAACACTTAAAATAAAATAAGCACCTTATAAAGACCTAGAAATCAGGAGGAATAGCGGAAATGGAAATACAATTACAAATAAAAATGAATGAAAAGTTGTTTCTCAGGAATCCGGAACAATCCGTACTGGGAAAAAAGATCATCTTGCACAGCATTCAATTAATTCATAAAAATGGTTTTGAAGACTTCACCTTTAAAAAACTGGCAAAGGAAATGGGGTCTACCGAGGCAGGTATTTATCGGTATTTCGAAAATAAGCACAAGCTACTAATATACCTTACGGCCTGGTATTGGAGCTGGCTTGAATATCAAGTAACTTTTCATACCAATAATATTAAAGACTCCATGGTTAAGCTAAAAATAGTGATTAAGTTATTAGCTAGCACAGTAGAGGATGACATTAGAACGGATCATATTAATGAAAATATCCTCCATCAAATCATTATTACAGAAGGTTCCAAAACCTATTTGACCAGAAATGTATCCGAAGATAACAAAGATCAGCTATTTAAACCCTACAAAGACCTTTGTGCAGTTATCGGAAATATGATTTTAGAATATAATCCAAGCTACAAATACCCAAAATCATTAGCATCTACTATCATCGAAATGGCACATTTTCAGAATTTTTTTATGAATAACCTGCCTTCATTGACTGATTTTGGGGGGAATAAAGATGACTTAGAAATTGTCTCTTTTCTGGAAGATTTGGTTTTTTCTACTATAGATAGGACATAAATTTCTTCAAACCAGACTCACCTTCAATCAATAACGGCCAATCAACATACAAAAACCAACATATTCGCGAGTAGCTCGGGTTAGGTTTTTCTCTGCACTCAAAACCCCATCTATTAGAGCAAAGTTGATAGACTACTCGCCGATAAATTTATTCACAGGGAACCGTCGCTTTACCTAATCGGTCATTGACTGCTTGCCATGCTTCAGTTTGTGGCGGTTGCTCTACTAATATCACATCCAGTTTGAGTCGATCCATCTCCCGTAATGAAGCATACAAAGACTGTGCATATTCAGCTTCAAATTCTGGCATTTTAATATAGTGTATATGGTTAGCTGCTGGCTGATATTTATATACCAAAAGCCCAACTGTTTTGTTCATTTTGGATAATTTCTCAAGCATATCCGGTAATCGCTGTAAAGCACACAGCCTGGCAGGTGTTACTGGCGCGTAATGCACGGCCATCATACCTGGTGAACGTATTTCAGATGTATGACTGCTGCTGACATCTACCTGTAATACATCTTCAAGTTCAGTGACGGTAATATGTCCCGGTCTGAGCAGTCGAGGTTGACTACCGCTTAAATCGATAATTGTGGACTCCACTCCAACAGAGCAAGAACCTCCATCAAGAATAAGATCAACCGCGTCACCCAGTTCTTCAAGTACATCATTTGCCGAAGTGGGACTGATATGTTTAAAACGATTAGCCGATGGTGCCGCTATACCACCACCAAATGATTTAAGTAAGGATAGTGCAACAGGGTTATTTGGTATTCTGAGTGCAACCGTATTTTGCCCTCCGGTCACTGCCAATGGAACTTCCGGTCTTTTATTTAGAATTATTGCGAGAGGACCAGGCCAAAATCGATTAGCTAACTGCATTGCTGCATCGGGTATGGTTAAAGCCCAATCATTGAGTTGTTCAATGCTGCCGATATGAACAATCAGCGGATGATTTTCAGGACGACCTTTAGCTGCAAAAATTTGTTTAACTGCGTCGGGATTAGATGCATCTGCACCTAATCCATAAACAGTTTCGGTCGGGAATGCAACCAAACGACCTTGCTTCAACAATTCAACCGCTTTTACAATGGCCTTTTTGTCGGCGGTAACTATAGATTTCATTTTTTTAAAGTTCTTGCGATAAAAAATTTATCTGTACTAAAAAAATACTCTATATCCTGATATAAAGTTAAATTTCAATTTGAATTAAGGCTTCCCCTGGTGTCACCCTGTCACCTTTATTTATGTGCACGGCAGTGACACGGCCAGCAATTTGGGCTTTAATTTCAGTTTCCATTTTCATAGCTTCAATAATAAATAATGTATCGCCAATAACTACTCGATCACCTTCTTTTGCCATTACCTCCACCACATTACCAGGCATAGAGCTGCTAATATCGCCAGGGCCTCTGCTCGCAGGTCTGCCTGATGAATTTTGCCCTGTGTATTCATTTAATGGTTGTAACAAGACCTGTTCAGGCACACCATCGACCGTTAAATACAAGTGACGTTTATGTTGCTCATGAGGACCAGCACCGGTTAACTGAATATTATAGGTTTCACCATGCAGACTGATATTAAATTCAGTTGCCAATGGCATTGCTGCATTCGTGCCAGACTGGTCAGGTGCCTGTAAAATTTCTGGCTGTAAAGTTCCTTGTTCACGTTGCTCTAAATAATCCTGACCAATATCCGGGAACATGGCATAAATCAGCACATCCTCTTCAGTTTTAGCAAATGCAGCCGCATTGCTGCGCAACTTATCCATCTCCTGGCTGAGCAAATCTGCAGGACGCACATCAATCACCGATTCTTTACCAATCGCCTTTGCACGCACCTCTGGATTAACTTGTCCTGGCGCACGACCATAGCCACCCTGAAGATAGCGTTTCACTTCATTGGTAATAGTTTTATAGCGTTCGCCAGTGACCACATTGACCACCGCTTGTGTACCGACAATTTGTGAAGTTGGCGTGACTAAAGGTGGAAAACCTAAGTCTTTACGTACTCTAGGTATTTCAGCAAAAACCTCATTAATACGCTCCAAGGCACCCTGCTCTTTTAACTGATTGGCCAAATTTGACATCATGCCACCAGGAACCTGACTTAACAACACATCGGTATCCACCCCTGAATAAGTGCTTTCGTACTGGTGATATTTCTTCCGCACGTCTTTAAAATAGTCGGCTATCTCTTTTAACAAAGACATATCCAACCCAACCTCATAACCTGCATCACGTAAAGCAACTGCCATTGTTTCTGTTGGCGGATGGCTAGTGCCTCCAGCAAAACTGGAGATTGCGGTATCAATATGTTCACAGCCCGCTTCAACCGCCTTTAACTGGCACATCGCTGCCATGCCAGAGGTAGCATGAGAGTGCAGAAATAACGGCAGATCGATGCGTTGTTTTAAACGACTAACCAGCTGCTCAGTAGCGGAAGGTGTTAATAATCCCGCCATATCCTTGATAGCGAGACTATCACACCCCATGTCTTCCAGCTTTACAGCCAATTCAACAAAATTATCCAGGGTATGTACTGGGCTAACGGTATAACACAAAGTACCTTGTGCATGTTTTTGCTGACGTTTGACCGCATTAACTGCGGTGATTAGATTTCGCTCATCATTCAAGGCGTCGAACAACCGAAACACATCAATGCCATTTTCAGCGCTTTTAGCAATAAATGCTTCAACCACATCATCGGCATAATGCCGATAACCTAATAAATTTTGACCACGCAACAACATCTGCAAGCGCGTATTGGGTAACGCTTTGCGTAACTGACGTAAACGCTCCCAAGGATCTTCTTTTAAAAAGCGCAAACAAGAGTCAAAGGTTGCACCGCCCCAGACTTCTAGCGACCAATAACCTGCGCGATCCAGCTTGTCGCAGATAGGCAGCATGTCTTCAGTGCGTAATCGGGTCGCTATTAATGATTGATGACCATCGCGTAAAGCCACGTCAGTGAAATAAACGGGATTCTTTGTCTGTGTATTTTGTGTGCTCATGATATATTCCTAAAAACCTGAATGAACCGCAATAGCAGCGGCAATAGCGGTGGCCAGTTGTTCTGGGTCACGCTTCAATGAGTAATGTGTTAATTCGGGGTGCGAATCAACAAAAGAAGTATTAAAGTCTGCGCTATTAAAATCTTCCGAGTTTAAAATTTCATGATAATAGGGAATGGTCGTTTTGATACCAAACAAACGCATATCATCCAATGCTCTTTTTCCGCGTGCCACAACACGCGGCCAGTCCTGCGCCCAAACGACCAGTTTAGCGCACAGCGAATCATAGTGAGGCGGCAGGGTATAGCCAGTATAGATTGAGGTATCGGTACGCACCCCCGGTCCACCCGGCGCATAATAACGGCTGATACGACCAAAACTGGGTAAGAAATCATTTTGCGGATCCTCGGCATTAATCCGAAACTGCATGGCAAAACCATTGATATGTACATCTTCCTGTTTAACACTCAAAGGTAAACCCGAAGCAATGCGTAATTGTTCATGCACAATATCAATACCGGTAATTTCTTCGGTAATAGTGTGCTCAACCTGAACGCGGGTGTTCATTTCCATAAAATAAAAGCTGTCATCACTATCTAACAGGAACTCTACCGTGCCCGCATTTTGATAACCGACTGCTTTTGCCGCTCTGACCGCCAACTCACCAATATATTCCCGCTGTTGTTGTGAAAGTTGTGGTGACGGTGCTATTTCAATCAACTTTTGGTTGCGGCGTTGAATAGAACAATCTCGCTCATAAAGATGAATGGCATTACCTAAATTATCAGCCAAAATCTGAACTTCAATATGCCTTGGGTTAACAATGCACTTTTCCATAAACACATCAGCCCGACCAAAAGCTTTAGTTGCTTCTGAAATCACTCGCTCATAATTCTGTCGTAACGCTTGTTCATTGTCACAACGACGAATACCACGACCACCACCACCCGAGGTCGCTTTTAGCATAATAGGGTAACCAATCTCGCTGGCTTTTATAACAGCGTCATCCAGTCCTGACAAGTTGCCATCAGTACCGGGTGTTACGGGTACATTCGCATCAGTCATGCTTTTTCGAGCTTCGGTTTTATCGCCCATTTTACTAATAACCTCAGCATCTGGCCCCACAAAGGCAATGTCTTGTTGCGCACAAATTTCTGCCAGCAAGGCATTTTCAGATAAAAATCCATAGCCAGGGTGTAAACCATCACAACCGACTGATTTGGCAATATTGACTAATTGCTGAGGATTAAGATATCCGGCAAGTGGATCTTCACCAACACAATAGGCTTCATCCGCTTTTTTAACATGCAAAGCATAACGGTCTGCTTCTGAATACACAGCAACCGAGCGTATTCCGAGCTCTTTACAGGCTCTGATAATACGCACGGCAATTTCACCGCGATTAGCTATAAGTATCTTGGTTAACACGATATTCACCTTCAGCTTTAAGGAACGTTAGCCTTATAAACCACGTTCCTGAATAAAAAGTGCTCTATAGCACTTATTGTTTTTTGGCACACCCACGGCTCCGACCATTTAAATCATGTTATCTGATAACATCCATTAAAGATAATTAACATAAATAATGTATAGTATAAATTTTTATTTATAGTTATTAGATATGCGCGCCACACTTCACCAACTCAAAATATTTCAGCAGGTCGCTGCTTTAATGAATTATTCTGCAGCGGCTAATAAATTAAACCTGACTCAGCCAGCAGTGAGCATTCAAATTAAACAACTTGAAGACAATATTGGCCTACCTTTATTTGAAAAAATAGGTAAGCAGGTTTTTTTAACTTCCGCAGGCAAAGAGCTACGTTCTTTCTGTAGTGATATTTTTGCCAGAATCGACAATATGGATATGAAACTAAGTGCCATGAAAGGTAAATTAGAAGGCGATTTTCATCTTGCCGCAGTGACCAGTGCAAAATATTTTACGCCGCATTTATTAGGTGCTTTTCATAAGCAACATTCCAAAGTTAATCTACATTTGGATGTGGTCAACAGAAGTCAAATTATTCAGCGCTTAAAGGATAACGAGGATGATTTAGTGATTATGGGTCTGGTACCTGAGAATATGCCATTAACTCGTTATCCCATTATTGATAACCCAATCATCATCGTTGCTAATCCTGCCCACCCATTAGCGCAGCAAAAAAATATTCCATTGGATGAGTTGTTAAAACATGAGTTTATTTTTCGTGAAAATGGTTCTGGTACGCGTAAAGCATTAGAAGATTTCCTGCTATCTCATCAGATAAAATTAACACCCAGCATGGTGCTCGGCAGTAGCGAAACAATTAAACAAGCGGTAATGGCAGATCTGGGAATATCCGCACTTTCTAGGCACAGCGTGACCCT
>WTAG01000174.1 GCA_013139755.1 Methylomarinum sp.
GTGAAAGTTGTTCATGGCTTTGTTTTAGCCATGGTTAAAAGTCTTAGTCCCCATCGTCTAGAGGACTAGGACACCGCCCTTTCACGGCGGTAACGGGGGTTCGAACCCCCCTGGGGACGCCATATTAAAAACCCATCTACTCATTGAGTAGATGGGTTTTTTTATGCCTGTTACTTTTACATGATATTGTTTTGTTATAAATGATAAGTGTATTTAAAACAAATATTTGAATCAAGCTAATGCCGTAAACACATTTTATTCTGTAGAATGTCGATTTATATCTTTGCTACGGTGAAAGTATTATTTAAATGGCTAGAATCAGTGATGCACTATTAATAGTCGGTTTTTATTACTGGAATAGGAGCTATTCAAATTCAGAATACTTTCACAGCCGCATCTGCTTTACCTACATTACTTTTTAGTTTCAATATAATATGACTTTTTCTCCTAATCAACAAATCGTTTTAGCCAGTGGCAACCAAGGAAAAATTAAAGAAATCCAGTCGATTCTTAAAAACCACCCTATTGTTGCTCAATCTCAATTTAATGTTGAAGAAGCTGAAGAGACAGGATCTACATTTGTTGAGAATGCCATTATTAAGGCACGCAATGCGGCATTACATTGTGATATGCCAGCCATTGCGGATGATTCTGGCTTAGTTGTTGATGCTTTAAATGGTGCGCCAGGGGTTATTTCTGCCCGCTATGCAGGTGTAGGTGCTTCTGATCAGGATAATCTGTTAAAACTATTGAGAGATTTAGAAGGTATTCCTGCCGAACAACGTACTGCACGTTTTGTTTGCATCATTGTGCTTATGCGCCATGCTGATGATCCATTACCTGTTATTGCACAAGGCACATGGGAAGGACGTATATTGACTGAGGCCGTGGGGGAAAACGGCTTTGGTTATGATCCTGTGTTTTGGGTACCCACACATCTAAAGGCATCCGCTGAATTGTCACCAGAGCTTAAAAATATCTTGAGTCATAGAGGTCAGGCGTTAAATATCTTAACAAATGCTATCCAGCAGCTATAAAGACGTGAGCTTACCTACTCATCAGCTTTGCAAACAATTTACTCTGGCCGAAATACAGCAAATAAAGCCACTGGGTAACGGGCTAATTAATGACACCTTTTTAATTGTCACTGAAGACACGGACTTTGTATTACAACGGATTAATACACATGTCTTTCCTAAGCCTGAGTTGATTATGGATAATCTGAAATTGTTACACCCACATGTCAGACAAAAAAAGGCCGTTAGGTTAGTGATACCTCAACTTATCCACAGCCTTGATCAGCAATTGTATTATAAAGACAAGCAAAATAATTATTGGCGCGCATTGGAGTTTATTGGCAATACTGTCAGTAAAGAGTTAATTAGCAATCAACATGATGCTGAGCAAGTAGGCTTTGCTTTAGGGCATTTTCATCATTTGTTCAGTGATATTAGCTTAGACGTGTTTCATGATACTTTGCCGGGCTTTCATGTAACACCAAAGTATTTCCAGCACTACCAAGCAGTAATAAGACAAGGTAACTTGCCGGATCAATCTAAAGACTTACAATTTTGTCAAAATTTTATTAAAGCCTTTCAGCCACAGATTAATGTGCTTGAAGATGCAAAATATAAAGGCTTACTTTTTGATCGTATTATCCATGGCGATCCTAAACTGAATAATTTCTTGTTTGATAAATCATCAGATAACATCATTAGTTTAGTTGATTTAGATACTGTTAAGCCTGGGCTGCTACATTACGATATTGCTGATTGCTTACGTTCATGTTGTCACATTTTGGAATCAAATAGCTTTGATCTTGATATTTGTGAAGTCATCTTGAAAGGGTATTTTCGGGAAGTTGATACTTTTTTTACAGAGCAAGATTACGTCTTTTTATACCCAGCTATTCAGCTAATTCCTTTTGAACTTGGCTTGCGGTTTTTGACGGATTACTTAGCAGGAAATCAATATTTCAAAGTAGAGTTCCCAGAGCAAAATTTAGACAGGGCGGTAGCTCAGTTTCGCTTGTGCGAAAATATTGGGGAACAGGAGCGGAAAATTAGACAATTGATTAAAAAATGTAGGAGCATGGCCTCGGCGCGATAATATAAGGGCTTTTATAAGTCGCGCCGAGGGTGCTGTTCCTACAGAAAATAGGTTTAGGTAATAACCGTCGGCTCGGTTCTACCTGTCCGTTTTTTAACCTCACAAAACTGCTCGGCCAGGTTAATTAAAAAGGATAGAGCATCTTGGGCATCCTGATTATGTCTACTGCTATCCGCTTCAAATCTTTCTAAATATATTCGTAGCGTTGCCCCCACGGTACCTGTGCCAGATAAACGATAGATAATGCGCGAGCCATTTTTAAAGCCTATACGAATACCTTGATTATTGCTTACACTATTGTCCACAGGATCTGTATAGCTAAATTCATCAGCATAGCTAACGGTATAGTTACCAAATGACTGTCCTGCTAATGCCGGTAATAGTTCGCGTAAATGATCAACAATGCCATTAGCAATTTCCATGTCCACAGCTTCGTAATCATGGCGACAATAAATATCACGACCAAATGTTTGCCAATGTTCTGAAACAATATCTGCAACAGACATGCGTTTTCTAGCAATCAGATTTAGCCAAAACAAAACAGCCCATAAGCCATCTTTTTCTCTAACGTGATTAGAGCCAGAACCAAAACTTTCTTCACCGCATAAAGTAATTTGGCCATCATCTAAAAGATTACCAAAATATTTCCAGCCAGTCGGTGTTTCAAAGCAAGGTAAACCTAGTTTTTCAGCCACGCGGTCTACTGCTTGACTGGTTGGCATTGAGCGAGCAACACCAGAAATTCCTATAGCATAAGCAGGAATAGACTGCGCATTAGCCGCCATAATCGCAAGACTGTCACTAGGAGTAACAAAAATATTTGCTCCCATGATCATATTACGGTCACCATCACCATCTGATGCTGCACCAAAGGTTGGTGGCTTATCGCCTAGCATTAGCTTAGTCAGTTCTTTAGCATGTGCCATATTGGGATCAGGATGGCCGCCACCAAAGTCTTCTAAAGGGACGGCATTAATTACAGTGCCTTTAGGCGCGCCTAAAATATCTTCCAGTATACGGGTTGCGTAAGGACCGGTAATGGCATGCATTGCATCAAAACAGAGTGTAATGTAATTAGATGTGATGCAGGTTTTAAGTAAATCAAAGTCAAAAATTGAAGCCATCAAGTCTGCATAATCAGTAACAGGGTCAATGATAGTAATAATCAAATCATCAATTTCTTTTTGTCCGA
>WTAG01000263.1 GCA_013139755.1 Methylomarinum sp.
CCATCCTGGCTCTAAACTTTTATCTGCATCTGGGCCAATAAACCCTGATTTACCCACAATTGTATTGACGCATGGATTATCAGCAAAGAGCGATTCTCCATTTGAGGAACCTTTCGATGACACTAAAATATGGATTGGATCAAAAGCAACTGGTGCCACGACCCTTATTCAGAAAGTAACTCGAAAGGTAACCGGTGAAAACACTGTCAATATCATCAGGTTTTATTGGGAAGATGCTTTTAAAGTTACAAATTTTCCTCAACCTGGACCACAAGCTAAGGAATACATTGAAGCTAGAAAATATGTGTTTGATGCCGGCCAGGAATTGGCAGTGGGTTTAATGGAAGCCTTAGGAGAAGATTACGCTCAACCGATACACTTTATCGGACATTCTTTAGGGACGGCAGTAAACGCTTATGCAGCCAGGGCATTTTTAGAAAAGGCGAAATCTGTTAGACCAGTACAATTCACTGCGCTTGACCGTCCAGACAACATTAGGAAGATTCCACTGACCACATTGCCCCTTTTTCCTCCTCCAGACTGGTTTGAAAAAGTATGGGGGTTTCCAGAAAATTTCTTCGGCTGTGTTCTACCGACAGATAATCCTGAAATAGACATCCGTATTGACAATTATTTTGCACGTAATTTTGATGGTGATGCCTTAGTATCATGGGCTGGAGTAGGCGATAAGGCTAGTGGTTCAATTTATAATCACTCTAACCTGTTAAATCCGAATAACCTGGATGACCTGTTATTTTCAAAAGAAGGGGCTAGTAATGACCATAGCGGTGTGCAGCAATGGTATCGCTGGGCCATTGATCCGGATAATCCAATTTTTATAGATCGCTATAATGCAAATTTACCTTTTACTGATGAATATGTGGTGTCACAGGGGATTTTTGGACCAATTATAACCCCAGTAAAAATAAAAGAAATTGAAAGTTTTTGTTCCGGAGTAGACCTTATAGACCCTATAAAAAGCCATGAAAAAAGAATTAATGCCTCTCTTAACCCATGCCAGAAAGGTTGGCATTGGGCAATGAATGGCCCTGAACCTGGTGCATTTCCGGAAGCCAGTGGAAAGGAAATTCTAAGCTGCAAGGGAGATGGTTCTAAATACTTTGAGAATGTTCTGTTAAATGAGTTTCTAAGCGTAGGGATATGTTCAAAAACGATAATATCAACTCCTACCTTTGATGGTGAAATTGTCGAATATGATGAAATTAATTGCCGAGAAGGTTCCTCTTCCTTTGCTGTATCTCAAATCGATATACGTGAAAATGCCGAGTATCTGTTTTTTGATTATCGTTTTAATAACATTGGTGATGGTGATTATGTCACCTTATACTTGGATGATAAACCTATTTGGTTGATGTCCGGTAAAAGTGTTATTCAAGGTGAAACAAACGAAGCAGGGCCTATTCCTATTAGCGGTTTTACGGGCACTCGCACGCTAACGATTGCTTTAAACGGTGTTGGTGAAGTTAACGCTGATATCTCTATTGAAAAATTGCGCCTTTTGGTTAATGGGAATGAAGTGGTGGTCAATTCCTCACCGATCGCAGATGCCGGTGGACCCTATCAAACAATTGAAGGATCCACTATAGAATTAAATGGGGCTGGTTCTTACGATGCGAATGACGATCTATTGGTTTTTGCTTGGGACTTAAATGGAGATGGCGTACACGGCGAGGATTCAGGAGCAGTCGCAAACTATTTTGCTAAAGATGACGGGGATTTCTTGATTGGATTAAAGGTAGCTGATCGAGAGTCTGAAGATGCCATTGTAAGCCAGGTATTTGTTGAAAATGCAGACCCAGTGGTCGTTTCGGTTGATAACAGGAACACAAAAGCAAGCGAACAACTCGATATTACTGTAGCTACATTTAAAGATCCTGGTATAGGTGATACACATACAGCTATGATCGACTGGGGAGACGGCACCATGGTATCGGGTGGTATAAAGGAAATTGATGGAGAAGGTAGTGTTTTCGGAAAGCATGTTTATTCTGTTTCGGGGGGCTACGTTGTTAAGATTATAGTGACAGACGATGATGGAGGTGTTGGTGAGGATGAGTTCAACATTACAGTGGCATCAACTACTACTGAGTCGATCATTGGGGATCTAGACGGTGATGGTGACGTTGATGGCGAAGATCGAAACATCCTTCGAGCAGCTTTGCGTTCATGCGAGGGGGACACTGGCTATACTCTTGAGGCCGATTACGACGGAGATGGCTGTATTACATTTGCAGACTATCGCATTTGGTACGGATACTACCAAGCATACGTTAATTCTGCAGAATGAAGGTTATTTTTATACAGCATTAGTTCTAAGGGAAACATTGAATCAATCAAAAATTTTAAAAGTACTTATTGATTTATTTAGTGTTTCCTGATGAGTTTTTGGCTTTTGATATTCAAACTAAAGTAGGAATAAGAAGATTATGAATAAGAGATCATATTTTACAGTGTTTTTAACGCTGATATTGTCATGGGGTTTTTATATACCCCATACCCATGCGGCTTCCATACAACTCAATATTTTAGATGGCAATATTGAGGTTGGCGAAACCTTTGATATAGAGGTCTGGGTTGACGGCGAAGGAATAGGCGAAGACCTGCTTACATTTGGTTTTGATGTAATATCTCCCGATACTATTTTTTCCTATACCGGATACACTATCGGGACTGGATTTGACGATTTTTCTGATCCTTTCAATCCGTTTAATGTGAGTGGTGACGCTTTTCCTGGTATTGCAGACAATGATGTTCTTTTAGCGACTTTAACTTTTTCCGCTAATAACTTCGGGATAGATAGTTTGAGTGTAGAAGGAGCAAATGACGGCTTTTTCTATGGCCTGTTTTACGAGTTTAGTGATGGAGATATCTCTGCCTCTACGAATATATTGATAAATCCGTCAAGCACTGTTCCAGAGCCTGGTTCTTTTGCACTCATGACTATAGGGCTAGCTGGATTATTGAGGGGTTCAAGACGGAAAAAAGTGATATAGAAAAGCATTGAAATGTTTATTTAGAAATCAGAATTAAATAATATCCAAAAGCACTGCCTTTACTTTGAAGATAGGTAGTGCTGAATTGTCGGTATTACTTATTGGCTTTATGAAATTAAAGTTGACACTACCTATAAACGGGCTGGCATTGATTGAAAGTTAAAATTACTCAATGTCTGCAATGGGTCGGTAAGCGTCTATTGAAATAAGGTACATAATCAAGTTTC
>WTAG01000679.1 GCA_013139755.1 Methylomarinum sp.
CGCAAGCTGCTGCTCAAACACAAGCAGAAGCAAACGCTAAAAAAACAGCGGCTTTACAATCACAAGTTGAGCAAATGGCTGAAATGATGCAGTCAATGCAAGCAGAATTAAGCCGTGTTAAAACAATTGCTGCTAACGCTGCTGATACAACTAAAGTACAAGAGTTGGATCAATGGATGGCTTCTATGAAGAATGCGCCTGCTCAAGCAGCTGCTAAAAACCATATATTCCATGTTCGTGGCGGTTGGATGCATATGGATGATAATCGTGGTGCTAAGGATGCAACAAATTTAGGTGGCGTAGGCGACGATATTTTAACAAGTCCTGTTGATCAAGATGCGTTCTATTATGGTGGTGCGATCGATTTCAATATGAATAATGATCTATTTGGTTTAATGGATGGCGTATCTTTTGGTATCGAGTTAGGTATTGAATACTCAGAGCTAGGTGATAGAGAAGATAGTGGTTTGACTCAAGCGATACAAACAGCAGCTGGTGCAGCAAATGCTACAAGCCTTCAAAAAAATGTAACTGTTAATATGCTAAGAGTAAGTGCTGCGCCTAAAATAAAATTTATGCACGGTAGCAAATTAAGACCTTGGTTAATTCCTCTAGGTATTGATTTCAACATTATCAGCCCACCATCTGATGCGGTAACTGTACTAAACTCTGGTATGCAGTTCGGCGCTGGTGTTGAATATGAATTACTACCAGGTATTATTGCTGGTGTTGATGGTCGCTACCACTGGACTCCAGACGATGTTGATGGCGTTGACACAGACGGCTTCACATTGGGTGGATCAGTTGGTTTTGCATTCTAAGTTTATTTAACTTAAATGTAGCCCAAAAAGGGAAGGTGTTCGCACCTTCCCTTTTTTTATGCCTGTAAGAAAGAGGAAGTCGGTTAAAGTTTACAGGTATACTGCTTTATAGTATTTTAATGCTTAGCAAGCAACAACGTTGATGGGTAAGGCTTTGAAAGAAAAGAATAAATATTTTTCAGTACTTGGTTTGTTATGTTTTTCAGTTCTATTAAATGGCTGTACCCTAGCTTATAAAGGTACTGGAGATGTGATGATCAGTTATGCTGAAGATGAAGGGATGCCCTATATGTTGGCAGCAGATGATATAGAGTTAACGTGCTCGATGGTCAAATCCTTCACCCCATTTTTATTAAGTTTTTCACAAGTCACAACGCCTCCCGATCAGTTGGCCATTTTGTTTTATCTGATGACAGGAAATTGTGCTGAGTTCAAAGCACAGGAACAAGAGTTACGTTATTTAAGGGCGATCTACTCTAAAAATTCGATTGAAGCTCAGGATGCTCGAATTGCTCAGCAAAGATTGCGTGGTTTAGCTGCAAGAAGACAGCTAATAGGGTATCGCTATATGGCTAAGGCTTTTATTGAGCCAGGGGGGAAGTGTCCTGAATTGAACTCTGAAAATGAACAGTTATATTGGTTGATGGGACTTATCAATGGTCTTCAAGCCATTATTAATGATATAGCATCGGCAGGGCGAGTGGAAGTGCCTATGGATATTGCTGCAAAAGTGGGACGAGGTGCTGTTTGTCTAGATAATGAAAAATGGTGGGGGGCGCCTGAAGCAATTCAGGCTGCAATCTGGATGGCTATTCCAGGCAATCATCCCGATGATAAAGATCCAGAGAAAATTTTAAAACATTCATTGCAGATGGGCTTGCAACAAGGGGTTAGAATTCCTCAGGTTCTGGCTGCACAAGTGTATTTAGGATTGGGGCGGATTGAGCAGGTTAAAAATATTATTCGGAACTATACTGAAATAAAGGAAACGTCTGCAAGTAAGACTTATAAAAGTCTTAATCAGGTGTCTAACTTGCAAATGCAGGCAATTTCAGATCGATTGTGGACAGAGGCGACAGGGAAACGGACTCCGCTGGGAAAAGTAGGGGCTTTTTGGGATGACCCTGAAAAAACAGTTGAAATGATAGATATTGATGAGTTACTTTGATTAAGGGAAATGAAAAAAATCATCAAATCTTGCTGGTCTTTTTGTCCAATAATGGACGACTATTTATTTCCAGCTCTCTAAAATGGTTTTCTTGATGAATGATAGCAGCATAGGCTAGAGATTGAGTGTCATTAGGGTAAAGACGTTAATACTGGGGCGAAGGTTTTAGCCTTCAAACGCTAGAATGCGACAAAGCAGGCTAAAAGCCTGCGCCCCAGTACTGTGGAATTTACGGTCAATGGCTTATTCATTTTTATCTCAAACTAAAAGCGCATAAACAAGGGGGGTACCATTGAGAACTGGGATCGGTAGAGTTTATAGCTTGTTATTGGCGATAGTCTTAACAGGGGGTAGTTATTCTGTTACTGCAGAAACTAAGCGTCTATGTGTTTTTGATTTATTAGGTGCAAATGGTCCCATCTATGCTCAGATGACGGATTATAAAATTGCGGCTATGGCGTGGGGAGTCGATTTTCAGCTTAGACCCTATGTTAATGAGACATTGGCTGCTGCCGACTTTAAATCGGGTGACTGTGATGCGGTCAGTTTTACCGGGATTCAAAGCCGCCAGTTCAATATCTTTAGTGGTAGTCTGGATGCGATGGGGGCATTACCTTCATATGATCATTTAAAAATCATCATAACGAGTATAAGTTCTGAGCAGGCAATTCCTTTAATGGTCAATGAGCCCTATGAAGTTGTCGGAATTATTCCTATGGGGGCCGCCTATTTGTTTGTTAATGACCGGTCATTAGTTAAAGATTATGCTAATA
>WTAG01000490.1 GCA_013139755.1 Methylomarinum sp.
GATGCCAATATGGTGGAAATTAACCCGTTAGTCGTTACCGGAACCGGTAAGTTGGTCGCACTGGATGCAAAAATGGGTTTTGATGATAATGCTTTGTTCAAGCGTCAGCAAGTCTCTGAATTACGTGATAAGACCCAGGAAGATAAACGAGAAATGGATGCCGCTGACCGAGGTTTGAGCTATGTCGGTTTAGACGGTGATATTGGTTGTATGATTAATGGCGCCGGTCTTGCGATGGCTACTATGGATATGATTAAACTGGCCGGTGGTGAACCTGCTAACTTTTTGGACGTCGGTGGTGGTGCATCAGCTGAGCGTACAGAAAAAGCATTTCGTTTAGTACTTGCTGACGAAGGTGTAAAAGCCATGTTAGTTAATATCTTCGCAGGGATTAACCGTTGTGACTGGATTGCCGAAGGCGTGGTTCAGGCGGTTAAAAAGATTGATATGAAAATACCGCTGATTGTACGTTTGTCAGGTACAAATGTAGAAGCTGGCAGAAAAATCATTGAAGATAGTGGTTTACCTATTATTACCGCAACAACATTAGCCGAAGCAGCAGAAAAAGCCGTTCAAGCACGTAATGAACAAGTTGCTAAAGAAGCAGAAGGAGCAGCGTAAGTGTCTATTTTAATCAATAAAGAAACACGCATGATTGTACAAGGGTTTACTGGAAAAATCGGCACCTTTCACGCACAAGATATGATCAATTACGGTTCGACTGTTGTGGGTGGTATTACACCGGGTAAAGGTGGGCAAACACATTTAGATCGTCCTGTATTTAATACAGTGCGTGAGTCTGTGGAGCAAGAAGGTGCAGAAGCCAGTATTATTTTTGTACCACCTGCATTTGCAGCGGATTCTATTATGGAAGCAGCTGAAGCGGGTATTAAATATTGTGTATCGATTACCGATGGTATTCCTACACAAGACATGATGAAAGTTAAACAGTTCTTACGTAAATTCCCTAAGAATGAACGTATGATTTTAACAGGTCCAAACTGTGCAGGAACAATCAGTCCAGAACAAGCCATGCTAGGTATTATGCCGGGTCATATTTATAAACGTGGTGTAGTTGGGGTTGTTGGTCGATCAGGCACATTGGGTTATGAAGCGGCTGACCAAATGAGAGAGTTGGGTATTGGTATTTCAACTTCGGTTGGTATTGGTGGCGACCCAATCAACGGTAGTTCACACCGAGATATTTTTGAGAAGTTTGAGCAAGATGACGAAACCAAAGTCGTATTAATGATCGGTGAAATTGGTGGGTCTCAAGAAGTTGAAGCCGGTGTTTATGCCAGTAAACACATGAGTAAACCAGTTGTTGCTTATATTGCCGGTTTAACTGCACCTAAAGGTCGTAGAATGGGGCATGCAGGTGCGATTATTTCATCTTCGGGTGAGTCAGCAGCTGAAAAAGTAGAAATGTTACAAGACTTAGGTGTAACAATTGCTCCGACACCATCGGCAATGGGTGAAACGGTAGCAAAAATATTAGCTAAGCTATAGATCTGCTTTAATTAGTGTTAAAAAAGCCATATTCTGCTTTGTTGGAATATGGCTTTTTTATGTCTGGTGTTTTTTTTAGATGAAAAATTTAGTGAGTGGATTGCTTACTAGTTTTTGGCAATCGTTTATAATGCATGTCAGAATCAATTTAATTTGGGATGTAATAAAAATGAGTAATGTGTTTAGTTTTACAGGAACTGTGGGTAGGGATGCTGAAGTTAGGTCAACGCCTTCTGGTCAATCTGTGTTGAACTTTACCGTCGCTAATAATATTGGCTTTGGCGATAGACAGCAGACTTTGTGGGTAAGGGTTGCTTTGTGGGGCAGGCGCGCAGAAGGCTCGTTACAAAATTACTTAAAAAAAGGCCAGCAGGTTTTTGTTTCGGGTGAATTGTCCCAGAATGAATATCAAGCTAATGATGGAACGACAAGAACAAGTTTAGAGCTTAATGCTAATGTTGTTGATTTGGTGGGCAAAAGGAATGATCAAGGGCAACAGCAGTCTCAGCCTCAACAAAATTTTCAGCAACCTCAGCAGCAAGCAAGTAATAGCCCAAGTAGCTTGGATGACTTTGATGATGTGCCTTTTTAAAGTGTACCTAGAATAATTTTAGTTAAACATAAAAAGCCTCTGTTATCAGAGGCTTTTTTGATTGCATAGTATTAGCTATTAGCTATTAGCTATTTGAACAGCTTCAACAGTTAGGCGTTTAATCTCATCCCAGTCTTCTGCATCAACAAGATCAGCAGGTGCCATCCAAGAGCCACCAACACACGCTACATTGGGTAATGCCAGGTAAGCGGCTGCATTTTTAGGGCTTACGCCACCGGTTGGGCAAAAAGTCACCTGAGGTAATGGGCCACCAATTGATTTAACCATAGGGATTCCACCAGCTGCTTCTGCTGGGAAAAACTTCATTTCAGTAATGCCTTTTTCTAGCAGGTTCATTACTTCACTAGGTGTGACGACACCGGGAAGAATCGGCACGCCAGAGGCTAATGCAGCATCAATCACTGTGTCTGTCACGCCGGGGCTGACGATAAATTCAGCGCCAGCGTCAATCACCTGGTTTAAGGTTTCTAGGTTAATCACTGTACCTGCACCAACGATTGCGTTTGGAACTTCAGCTTTAAT
>WTAG01000309.1 GCA_013139755.1 Methylomarinum sp.
TCCGCTGAATTCATTCAAGGCAATATTAATGGAAAAGACGTTATATTCTTAGCTCGCCACGGCACTCCACATACCCTTCCCCCGCATAAAATAAATTATCGCGCCAATATCTGGGGATTAAAACAACTCGGAGTGACTGAGATTATTGCTGTTGCATCTGTAGGTGGTATTACATCTGCGATGAAGCCTGCTCACATTGCATTACCCGATCAAATTATTGATTACAGCTATGGGCGTGAACATACCTTTTTTGCTGACGATCTGGAAGCAGTGACACATATTGATTTCACCTTCCCTTACACCCCATCCCTGCGCCAGCGTTTAATAACAGCCGCCAATAAAGTTAATCAGATCATTAGTACAACTGGTACATATGGTTGCATGCAAGGGCCCAGACTAGAATCAGCCGCTGAAATAACCCGAATGGAAAGAGATGGCTGTGACTTAGTGGGAATGACAGGCATGCCCGAAGCCGCGCTAGCCAAAGAACTGGATATTAACTATGCCTGTTTAGCCGTGGTGGCTAACTGGGCAGCAGGGAAATCAGAAGGTGAAATCACTATGGCAGAAATAGAGCATCACCTAAAGAAAGGTATGTCTGATGTGACTCAGCTATTAACTGCATTTATTTCCAGCTAGAGAATGCAAGCCCTACCGGTAGAGTGGCGGACTAAAGTCCACTCTACATCATTATCTCAACGAATACCTTATATTTAAAATAACTCCACCCGATATCCCAAGGCACGCAATTTTGAAATAACACCTTCATTGGCAACTAAGTGCAAAGCCCCCACCAAAACAAATTCTACTTCGGGTGTAGCCAGCAATGCTTCAATCTTGGGTACCCATGCATTGTTTCTATTAACCAAAAGTGATTGATATAATTCGGGGTAGTCTAATTTCATAGGCGAGATACCAATTTCTTCCAGTATTTTGGTATTACCTGTACGCCACGCGCGTTTCATATCCCCCATTACCATAGGTAATTCTTTCATCTCAGCGATAGTGCTCATGATCATTTCATCTTCATGACCTTTGCCCATGTTTTCTATGACGTTTAACTGCACTTGTAATGATTCTAAAGCGCCTAATGATTTAGCTTCAGCTATCGCTTTTTGATTAAAATAATCATCCACCCCACTCTCAGTCATGCCCAAACGCTGTAACTCAGCCATCACTAATGTCAGTATGACCATGGGTGGTTTAAATTGATCTAAAGCATTCATATCCAGTCCGACTGAAACAGAATGCTCGGCTAGTGCCTGATAAGTTTGTTTGCTTATAGCATTTTTAAGTGACTGCCCCTTTTTATACATCACTCGCTGCAACAGCTGTTGCTGAACCTCTGGTCTAGCCATTGCTGCCAAATCAGTTTCAAAAACAATCTGGTCAGACATCTTATAAGCCCGCTCAAACTCAACGGGCAAAGGGTAATCATTTGCACTCAATACATGAATGGTGCCGCCTATAAACAATTCAGACTTCCCTTTACTGACTCGCCACAACGAAGTCTCTGAAAATACATTAAATGAAGCGAGCAAACAGAGTAAAATTAGATATCGCATGGACACCCCCTAACTATGAATAATATAGAAACAATCCCTTTAGCTAACTTGGCATATACCCTTATCCCAGTTTTAACTGTATTCATCATTCTTATAAAATGGAAACTAAAAACCACATATACGCTTTATGCAATGTGCAGAATGCTAGCGCAATTGCTGGTTATTGGTTATTTTTTAAACACCATTTTTGACTCAGATTCAGCTTTAATTACATTGTTAGTATTAACGGTGATGTTACTTTTTTCAAGCTGGATTGCTTTAGGTACCGTCAAAGAAAATCGTTGGCCATTATTTAGTAAAGCCGCATTATCATTATTGATTGCCTGTGGATTTACCTTATCGATCGTTGTATTAGGTGTTTTAGAATTAGACCCGTGGTACCAGCCACGTTACACCATTCCTTTGGGTGGGATGGTTTTAGCAAATGCCATGAATAGCCTTAGCTTAGCGGCCGAACGTTTTCAATCAGAATTCAAAAATACTCATGATTATTTAGCTGCCAGAAACCATGCGTTTAATACATCACTCATTCCAACGGTCAACATGCTTTTTGCTGTAGGGATTGTATCTTTACCCGGCATGATGACAGGTCAAATTTTGTCAGGTGTATCACCCTTTATTGCAGCAAGATACCAGATTATGGTGATGTGTATGTTATTTGCATCATCTGGTATCTCGGCCGCTTGTTTTCTTACCCTAATAAGAAAACACTACACCAATTAATGATTACAGCCTTCACCGTGTACATGTTGATGGCTTAATTCATCTTCTGTTGCTGGTCTTACGTCCATAACTTCAACATCAAACGTTAATGCTTCACCGGCTAAAGGATGGTTTCCATCGATAGTAACATCATCACCATCGATCTTAGTTACAGTTACTACATTCACACCGCCACTAGCATCGGCATGAAACTGCATACCCTCTTCAACTTTATCCATACCTTCAAACATTGAAAGTGGTACTGTTTGCAGCATATCTTCACTTCTTTCGCCATAAGCATCTTCAGGCGCTATAGTGACTTTAAATTTATCAGCTGCGCTCTTCCCTGTTAAAGCAGACTCTAAACCAGGTATAATTTGACCTTGCCCATGTAAATAAACCATTGGTTCTTCACCGCGTGAACTGTCTAATTGTTCTCCTGCGCCATTAGTTAATATGTAATGAATAGTAACAGCCATTTTGTCTGAAATTTGCATGTAGAACTCTTTGATTTATTAAAAAACCGGATATTATAACGCACCATGTCTAGATGGAAACCACCCCGCCCAAAATCTTCGCCTTATATTAGCCATGAAGGTTACCAAATCTTAGAAACAGAGTTAAAAAATTTATGGGAAAAACGCAAGGCGGTGGTAAAAGCAATCACTGCTGCTGCCGCTGAAGGCGACCGCTCTGAAAATGCTGAGTATATTTATAGAAAAAAAGAATTGCGAGGTATTGATAGTCGAATTAATTTCCTGCAAAAACGCCTTCCTTCCCTGACTATCGTTTCAAA